>JAUXJX010000005.1 GCA_030624545.1 Bacteroidota bacterium
AGTTAAGTCACTCTGGTCTGCGTTGTTCAATACAATAAGTGATACGCTGTTATGCTGCAGCAAAATTTCCTTGGTAATGGTACTGTTTATTACCTGCGTAACTTTAACGGGCTCAGCGTATTCCAGATCATCCACAGACTGAAGGAAGGCTATCTGTTGCTGAGAGGGAGGATCCGGCTTTCCCATTGCTATCCAATGTTGGTAGGCATTGCTATGAGTCTTGTCGATAGCATAATGTTGAATCCTAACGTTGGAAAAGGGCAAACTTTTTATTGTCAGGGTCACCGGGTAATCACCTTGGAAATCATCGTTTTCATAGTCTTCTTCCTTTAGATGATAAAGCACAATCACAATTGAGTGATTTCCCTGTCTCGTGGCTATGCCATTTACTGCTGATCCAAATTGAGGCCCATTAAAACTTATCCGCTCATTTCCCAAAAATGAGAGTGCCTCGAATGCGTTAAACGAAGGTCGCTTTACAACGTCATTATCCGTAATGTCCCACCTATTCCCGGTTCGTGTCGCAATGCCAAAATGGTTCGTAAAATTTGGAGGCAACGGTTTTGTCCAGAAACATACGACGTCAGGGCGAGCTTCTGGATCCACGCTATCACCAAGATAAAATATGGCATGGACAAGCTTAACAATCCAAGCAGCCACGTAGCGGGAATTCTGCCAAGGATGTCGGCCAGCCATCGGTCCCGCTTCAGTAATGACGAAATCAATTTCTCCGTTATTCATTTTTTGGCCATAATGCCCGCCAATATCCTTCATTCTTCCAAAAAGGATTTCATATTTCCCAATGATCTTTTCAGTAGGGCCATAAGTATGTCGTGAGACAAAATCTAGACGGCCGCCAACTTCTCCTGTGGCATAATTGATCTCATTCAAAAGGTGTGGCATCCACTTATTAATATAAAAGTCAATATCTCCTGCAATTGCAGGGCCACCAATCCTTATGTTCGAATTGGCTCTTATAGCACCATCAACGGTGTAATCATAAAGTTTATAATATTCCCTGTAGTCTGACTTTCTGGGAGGATAATTAGCGGTATCAGGATGACTAATCCAAAATAACGTGGCTAAATCAGGCTCATTCCAAACTTCAAAGTACCACGATTCAATTTCTTCAGCGCCATAACGTTCCTCAAGATGTTTTACCACTTGAAATGCCAGTTCACGCCATTTATCATAGTCCCTTGGAGGAGAAACGTTGGAATCAAACCACGGATTGAGTCGTTCAGGATCACTCGCCAACGCTGCCGGCATAAAAGAAAAATTGATGATCGGCTTGAGCTTTGAGGCTAACAGTACGTCACACACCTGGTCAACAATATCCCAATAATATTGCGGATTCCCATTTTCATCTTCCGAGTAAACGTAGGCACCGATCTCTTCACCACTTTTATGGAGATTGTTATCAAGCATCGACGTTGAGCGAAAGAATTGAAATGCTTGACGGCCATTGCTATTTGCTTCTTTTATCAAATTAAAATAAAGGCGGTTTGGCGCCCCTAAAACCCCCTCATTAAACGACGCTTGCCCGAGACCTCCCCAAAATCGTTTATACGTACCAAGACACGTCCCGCAATCGACAACTATTTGGGTATCCGTCTGTGCATATGTTTGTGTAGCTGCGATAGAGCCGAGAAACAGAGCGACAGCAATCGAACGAAAAATTCTCAATTTTCCGTAGACAATCCAGTAAAACAAAGCAACTATTTCTAGAAACGCATTCATAATATATCCCACTTTCTTCCTTGTAATTGCTTCAGTGAAAGGCCTAGCAACAAACCAATACGCAGACAACGGCCTGACTTTGTGACTCCGCGTCTTTTGCGGTTTATGAATCAAGCAGGCTATCATATTGGATGGCTCTGATCAAAAATCTCTTTAAATGCGCTTATTTGATTTTTTAGCGAGAATTCCCTTTGAACAGTCGTAAGTGCATTTTCCCCAAGAAGTTGCAAGTGAGCATTGTCTCCCAGCATTTTTTCCAGCGCCAAACCTAAAGCCTTTTTATTCGAGCTGGGTACAATATGGATGTTTATTCCATCACGAACTAATTCAGGGACACCACCTACGTTTGTTGCAATAACAGATTTTTTGCAAGCCATGGCTTCCAACAATACATTTGGCAATCCCTCACCTGGAAGTGATGATAGAACAAACAAATCAATGCAATGTAGTAAATCAGCGATGTCCTTACGAATACCTAAAAATTGAATGCGATTCTGCAGATCGTAATCTTTTACCATACTTTCAAGCTTCGCCCGCAGAGAACCATCACCGATGAAGACGACGTGGGCATTTGAAAATCGAGGAGCCACTTCGGCGAATGCTTCAATAAAAACGCTGTGGCCCTTCCAAGGTTCCAATCGTGCTACACTTCCGATCAGGATGCTATCAGGCGTGATGTTCATCGCCTTTCGTTTAGAAATTCGCGCTTGATTACCATTTGGATGAAATTTATCAAGATCCACACCATAATGAATGACTCGAATCTTGCTCGGATTTATCCTGCGGTGGCGAATTAATGAATATTTGACTTCGTGCGAAACAGCAACAATCAGATTGCTTAATTTAGCCATCAGCCGATAACCGTTACGCCGCTGAAAATTATTATGATAGGGATCTCCGGAGTGTGACACTGTTTCCCACGAGACGATCAGCCGCACACCTGCACACTTTGCTGCCAATGTACCAATGAAATCTGCCCAAAACAGAGTAGTCTGGACAACATCAATTCTCCTTTCCCTCATGAGTTGGTACAGTTGATAGAATGGCTTAGGATCAAAGGCCCACTTCCTTGAGAAATTAAAGATTTCAATGCCCAGTTCCTCAAACTGGCTTTGCAGGGGACCGCCAGGCCCTACGTTGGCCAGCATCACCTTATACTTATTGCAATCAAGCCGCTCAATTAATTCTAGTAACTTATTTTCAGCACCCCCCATGCGAAAGCCATCGACGACTTGCAGGATCTGTTTACGTGATTTGTTATTGATTCGATGTGTCAAAATTGTCTCCGGGGAACCTTATGAGGATCAAATTTTCTTTTGTTCAGAACCTCTCCAAAAATGTGACTCATTTTTTGAGCCACTCTGTCCCAATTCCATTCTCGTTCCGCGTCCTTACGAGCATTATGTCCCATCCTTTGACGCAATTCCGAGGATAAAATTAGGGCCTTCACATTGCCGTATAGTTCTTCGGAATTGTCCGCATCAAAAAGGAAACCATTTCTACCTTCTTGAATAACTTCTGCTATCTGACCGATTCTGGTGGCAACAATTGCTTTGCCTGCGGCCATATATTCAAAGAGTTTCATAGAGGAAGCATAAAAGAAATCAAGTTTGGGATATGGGGCCAGTACAATATCCATACAGGAGAGGTAGCGCGGGATGTCTTTGTGACACGCAAATCCGGGCAAGCAGACCCGATCCGCGTAACCATTAGAATGAAGCCTTCTCTTGAAGAATTCCATGTTTTCCGCGCTTCCCAGCATTAAGAAACTGACTGATGGAAACTCCTTTAACAAGGTCAGCGCCATTTTGCTCACGGTATCCCGCCCTGTCCATGATATCCCTGCCCCCAGCCAGCCAATCACGATCTGATTATTCAAATTGAACTTTTCGATTATCGTATCATCTTTTGCAACTGGTTGAAATTTTGTTATATCCGCCGCATTGGGAATCATGTGTACTTTTTCTTTTGGAATTCCTAAAGAAACATAATATTCCTTAAGTTCGTTTGACTGCGTAATGACGGCATCTGCTTGATTCAGCGTTGCGACCTCAAGCCTAATGGAGAGATCTCCGAGTCTCAGAGTATGTCGACCGAAAAAGGTCTTCCATTCATAAGTTGGTGGGCAATCCGCTTCAACTACCATCGGAATATTCAGCCATTTAGAAAGCAGTAAACAGGAAAAGTTGCCGTAAGTCAATCTTGGAAAAAGAAGATCCGGTTTTTGTTTTTTCAGGATTTGATATTCAGTAACCAGATTGCTAAAATTACCCGCGAGTCTTCGCGGTTCTTTGAAATATTTTTGTAACAACTGCTTCAAACCATTACGGACATTAGACGAGACCCGTACGTTTTTTGGGGGCTGCGGCATCCTCCATTCGAGATGGACAGTATTGCCTCGTCGCCTCAATGCGGCAACGAACTCCTTTGCCTTGATTGCGGAGCCTGCGGAAATCCCTTCGATATCCCACAAATAGTTAAAGTAACTAATTACCACAGCCAATTCCTGCTTGATAAAATGAAAGTTTATTGAGTCCTATTTTGCATCTCCACGAGATGGAGCGGCTTCGGCAGTGTATTATCTGCATTCTCACTTAAACCCTTAAAAACAAACTTCACGGCGTCCGCCATGACAAAACCATTTTGTTCGTTCAGTTCTATGTCAACTTTTGGGGCATCAATGACAGAGCTCTTTTGGCGAATTGCTCTTTCCTTGTTTTTAGAATAGCCAACTGCTCAAGGCGATTTAGGCTAACAATGATGACAAGAGCCGCCCAAAAATGTATTTGAATCGCTTGACTGGTCCAAAAGTCCGGACCAGGAATACTTGCGATCAAAAAGGCCACAATGGAGCCAACAATCCCATGGGAGTAATTCTTTACGAGTGCTATTTTGGAACGGTGGCCTTTAATAAGCAGCCGTAAGAAGTCCCAAAGGAACCAGGCGAGAAAAACGAGGCCGGGGATGCCAATTTCGGAAGCTATCAAAATATATAGATTATGCACAATATTATGCCCGTAAAATTGTCCATTGGCATAACCGACCCCCAAGATAGGATTATTTCGAATCACTTCAATACCTTCTTGTTGCAATGATTGGCGACCTTCTAATATCTGTTCATGGTCAGTGTAAAACATACGATTCATAACGACATTCTTAAATTTTACCGCGCCAAGAACTCCTAAAAGGAGTGAGATTAACAAAAAGGCCTTCGCATATTTCCTGATTTTGCTCTGCTTGCCCATTAGATCGAGACTAACCATTACCATTAGTCCAGCTGTAAGTCCAACCCATGAGCCACGACTATATGTCGTCAGAATCGCAATTCCGCCCAGTACGGTTGCTGCGCCACAGATTATCAGTAGCTTGTTATCTTTGGTGATCATGCCCGATATAGCGCCTCTTATAACAATTGGCAATGAAATAAGAAGCGCCATACCCAATTGATTCGGATGACGAAATGTGCCATTCGAACGCCACCACAAAGTAACTCTGACGTGATCAATTACTCCAATGCTAAAACCAGTAAATTTGAATTGAAGTAACGCCACGATTGACTGGCCGATGATTGCTGCTGCTATGCAAATCACAAAGAATCGAAAATCATCAGCAGTTCTTAATGTCAAAATTACAGATAGAAAGAAAACTACGTCAAAAAGGAGCTGGGTAGGCCCCTTTAAGGCCAAATTGGGATTCAAGGCTTTGCCAACAGATAGCAGGCTCCAAGCAATCATTAAGCACCAGGGAAGAAGGGGGCGCAATTGCCCTTTCCAACTTCTGAAGGAAGAGGTTGAATCACTTAGATTCCACAACAATAGGCATGCAAAAAGAACATGAAATAGTTTTAAGTCCATGGCGATAGGCGCAATCCAGATGCCTCCTCGCCACGCCGCAACACAAATGCCTATGAACATCAGTACGCGTTTGCGTTTTGGAAAGACCACAAAAGCTATGGAAATAAGGGCAAAACAAATTATTGTGAATGCCAGTTGACCATACGGGAAAAGTTGATAACTCACAAGTGTAGCTCGCTTTCAAAAACTAGTCTCGATGGAATCACATAATTCTTTATTTAACACGATAGATGAGTGTTAAATAACCACTGGGATCTCTATTCTTGTAGATGCATTCCAGTCCGTTTGGATCTTCTTTAACATCATACAAATAGGCCATTGAGGGATTGTCGTCTTTATATCGCTCATTCAAAACCAGGTAATTTACCCCTCGATTCCGCGCGTAAGCGACGACCCGATCTAATTCGTTGTCCGGTATCGTAATCGATTCCCGAATGTCATAATTCCCGGCATAAATGTCTACTGTTTGGTATCGACTCATGATCACTTTGCGCTCCGGGGTTTGATCACGCAACCAGAGACCGGCAATCTTCTGTTCCACAGGAGGGGACCAATACTCCTTTGAGAAGGGATTTCTGGACAACACACGACCCAATTCAGGCATGAAGCTCAAGACCAAAAATAAGGCAATCGTGATTACCGAAGCGATTCCACCGATATAATTCATTCTTCTTGAAAACAGACTCTTCAAAGACTCATAACTGGATAGGCTCTTGTGGAACTGAACGGCGCCATTGGCGATCCAAATTGCACAGACGGGCCAAAGTGGTGTTAAATACCTTTCGATTATGTGAAATGATGGTAAAAGTAGAAACCAATAGAAGCCAACAAAGCTCAACAAATAAAGCGTTTTCTTCCGCTGTTGTGCCTTCCATGAAACTCCCAATAACCCCACTCCAAGGAAAAGCATTGGAATCGTGGTAAGGAATTCAGGAATGGATCTCTTCAACATTCCATACAGATTTTTCATGTATTTGGTTAGAAAAGAATCAATGTGGAAAGTGCTTATACTCTGCTGACTTCCGCCACTATCTCGTATGAAGCTTCCAATGTGATATATTTGATCGAAAGGCACGGATTGGTTCTTTTCATCCAACGAACGGAACGGATCAAAATCATCCTCATTTTCATAAAATTCAAATTGCTGATTGGCCGCCAATTTTGTGCTAGGCGTCCAAATACCGGTTTCCTTTTTCAAATAGATCACATAGGGTGAGGCCACAAAAATAAATCCCATTACAAAAAACATCACAGGCACAAGCCTCTTAAGACTTCGACGGAAAAGAAATCCGAAAAAAAGCCATCCTCCAATGACGACAAAAAATCCCATCCCAATAGGATGATTCAGATACAAGAGCCCCGCCAAAATTGCTGTGATTAGGATATTTCTGATGGAATGCTGGTCCAGGCATTTCATACCTAGATATATTGCAAATGCTGCCAACAACATCCCTAGGGGTTCCGTTAACACCTGGGTAGACTGAAAGGCGAGAGGTGGAAAGAATCCTACGAAGGCTGCAGCGACCAACCCAACAGCCTCATCATAAACGTGTTTGCCAAGCAGATAAACTGGAACAGCCAAAAGTGATCCTGCTATGATGGAGACGAATCTTCCGGCAAAAACATAATCCTCAAAAATTGCGCAAGAGAAAGATATGAGCATGGGGAGGAGCGGAGACCAATACGTGTGAAATACGTCCGAGAGGCCATTAAGCTTGCCGCTAATGCCCAGCTTTAAATAGTTTACTTCATCAACAGCTGCCGCGAACCTATATCGAACCAGAAATAAGCGAAAAAGAAAGCCAAACAACCCAATTATAATCAATAGATTAACGTGGGTGTTTTTGTGTTTTTCTTCTTCTGTGAATCGCGTAATCAAGCTCCTTCGGGTCCTATAGTCATAAACAGTGTCTACTTACAGTAAGTGTTTCTATTTGATGTAGCCCATTGACCTTAATCGATTGAGCGTTTCGTTGTCGTGCTCTGGACCATCTTCGTAGATTTTTCCGGGGGTGTAGACCAATTCCCGATCTTCAAAATTTCTTTCGATCCAACTTGTTAAGGTCTGCTTAAGAGAATCTGCTATTTCCGGTTCGATTTCAATTCGATTGACCTGTTCATTTGGATCCGATAGAATGTGATAAAGTTCAAATTCCTGCCGATTCTCCCTCGTTTTCAAAATTATTTTCCAATCGCCATCTCTGATGGTAAAGAAATTTTGTTTACTGCCAAAGTACATGCCATATGCCACGGAATTCCAATCTGGATCTTTGCCATAAATCAAAGATAGAGCACTTTTGCCTTGAAATTGAGCCGGTTCCGGTATCTCTAATATGTCAAGAATCGTCGGTGCGATGTCAATACTCTCAATCACTTCTGAAATTCTTTTGGTTTCTGGCAGCTTAGCCGGAAAGAACAATATTAACGGAATATGTAAACTAGAATCATAGACCCCATGATGCTTGTATTTGGCAGGGTGCTCATAGAGATTTTCCCCGTGATCTGAAGTGATGATCAATAATGAGTTCTCCAAAAGATCTAAAGATTCTAATTTGTCAATGACTCGCTTTACTTGATAGTCTGAATAGGCCACCTCGCCGTCATACAGTGCTTCATAATATCTTTGGTCTTCTTCCGACAATCTGAAATTCTTGCCATTTATCAATTCAATTTGCTCCATACTGCCATCAGCTATACCTGTGTAATTGTTAGCAAAGCGCTTTAGGAATTTGTTATTTGGGTCATAAGGTGCATGTGGATACAGCCACTGTACCCATAAAAAAAACGGCCCACTCTTATTCTTATCTAGCCATGAAAGTGCAAAATGCGTAAATATATCGTTGCGACTAAGATAATCAAAAAGTCTCACAATACTGAATGAATGAACCCACATTTCCCAGGTTGTATTCTCATAGTCAAAGTCTGCTAAATCAATAAAAGTATCAAATCCGAGATCGAAATTGTGTCGATTTCCAACAAGAGAGTTGGTCACAAATGCTCCGGTTCTATACCCATTAGCCTTCAATATTTTTGCCAGCGTCTCCAATTTGGGATCCAAGTGATTACCATTAGGGAATGCGCCACTCAAATGAGGATACATTGATGTCATGATAGACGCGTGAGACGGCAATGACGATGGCCATTGCACATACGCCTGTTCAAACAAAACGCCTCGCTTAGCGATGCTATCAATTGAGGGTGTTGTATCTTTGTTGTATCCGTAACACCCCAAACGGTCTGCCCGCAACGTATCGATTATGAGCATTATTACATTTGGCTTTGAGATTATGGCACTGGATTCAGAAGACACATTTGGAGCAAGTGCCACTACCAATATAGCTAACCACCCAATGGCTAAGAAACGTGATGACCTCTTCTTTACCAGATCAAGTTTTGTTAGTTTGGAAAAGGATATTCGTGTGGCAACCTCAGATAAGACGATAGAAAAAATGAAAACAAGTATGTTGGCTAAGACCTTAGTGGAGGATGTGGAATCACTAATATTGTAGTTAATCCAAAAACCCAATGTAACAAAAATCCCCACAAAATAATTAAATCTCCAAAACCAACATTCCGGATTAGATTCCTCAGATTGTGAGCTAAGTTTTCCCCAAAAAGCACACAAAATAGGCAACATAAGTGAATTGATTGCAAGCATAAATAACATATAGATAAAAATGCCTATACTAGCAATTTTGACCAAGTCTGTCAAAATTAAATATTGCGGAGAGTTATTTGATAAGACATGAAAGGCAATCCGTAATCCCTCGAAGGCCCCGATAAGAAAGCCAACAATCAAAGCTATTCTTGATGACGATTTGAAGATTTGCGAAGACCAAAAATTGGAATTTCTTGATCGGTTATCATTCACTGTTGCTTTCCTTCCGAAAATTCTTGATAAGTCCATTCTAATAGTCTAAGGTAGTAATTTATTGAGGGACCACCCCAATTCCTTAAATCGACCAATTGTAAACAACCACGGTCTTCTTTTCATCAGACCAGACTTTGTTAAGATGAATTTGAATGAATTGCGACAATTCATCAGAAACATATTGCACCTTATTCATCCTATAAGTATCCGCTATCAACCATCCCCGCGAATGCTTAGCCATGATCTTCCGCAAGTCACTAACCGACTTAATCGATGGAACATTGGTATAAAACTCTTTATATCGACCGTTGGTGGATGACGTTTCCCATTTCAGAGATTCATCCAAATGTGCCAGGTTTAGATTGTAATCTACTTCGCCTAAGTAGAACAGAGTAGTAAGGGGTAACGTTGAAATAATGGCATCGTCAGACATTTCGTATTGAGCCACCATGTTAGCGGCGCCCTTCCAATCGTAATGGGTAATGGCGCCGTTATTTCCCGCCGACCCGATGTCCGGAATCTTCACAGCAACACGAAACCACACGGTTAGCGGAATACAGAGGACAAACAGTCCTATAATGGCATATCTAACAAATCTCGGATTTAGCCTCTTGCTGAAGCCCCCCCCTTTCTTAAGTCGACCCAAAAGGCCTGATAATTCAGTTTCAAAGAAATTATATATGCCATAGGCAATAATCAACAAGAAGAAGGGGTAAATATTAAAGACGTAGTTTGAGACTTTGTAAGAAAAAACAAAAGAGTGGAAAAACAGGGGGACAATGAATGCCAAGACGCAAAAGATCGCATTTTTATTTAACCGGATGAAGGCCTGAATGGCCCCAAGCAGAAATAGGGCGGCCAAAGGGAATTGGTCGCTGGCCGTCAAAAACCAAAAGTAATAGTGCGAATCTTCCATCCTGATATTTCTGGCCCAATCTGGATGAAACTCCAATGCATATTGGACAAAGGCAGATAGATTAAATGCCGCCAAGCCAATCAGAATTGCCCCTGCCATGGCAGCCCCGCAAACAGCATATTTAGACGAAAGACTTACCGCAAATCCCTCATCAAATGATTGGCCAAAAAAGCAGATCGCACAATAGACTAACAAGGTCGCGGCAAACAATCCTGTTAACAGATGCACCTTGAGAGAAATAATAAAGACCAAACCGCTTAACAACAGCCAGGGCCACTGTAATCCGCGATTCTGCAGATAGATGTTCAGTTTTGCGAGGACACCAGTCTTTTCTTCCGGAACGTTTTTGAAGGCTTTGTTCGCCTCAAACCCTTTATGAAATAGGAAGACCGCCAGCAAGAACAAGAATTGAAACAGCGTGTACATTCTGCTCGTTCTAGACCAACCGATAGCCGGATGTGCAAACGTTAGAAAAAAAGCAGCTATCAATCCAACCCTGCGACTAAAAAGGTCTCGACCCACAATGTAGATGAGTAGGATGGAGAATAGCCCAAGAATCGCACTGCCAAACCGCGCAGAAAATTCGCTCACGCCAAACAGTGAGAATGACCATCCGACCAATTTTGAATAGATTAAGGATCTGCCATTTGCAACCCCAGAGGGAAATGTTGGATTTTCCCCCTCGCTGAGCGCCATGCCGGCATACACATGATTCAACTCATCAACCCAAAAACTGGGTTTCCCGAGGTTGAAAAACCGTAAATATATTCCGCTCAGCAATAAAATCACTAAAATGGACACCGTGATTTTATCGGATAAGCGCCTTTCCTGGAGGCTCATGTTTGTTTTGTGTTTTTGGAGAGTTTAACCCCGCAGTAGAAGCCGTAGCTCCAGACCAGGGACCCCACGAAAAAGATCGGATAGATAATTAGGAACTCAAAAAACTGTTGGACGACCCTTTTGAAGGAGTTT
Source organism: Bacteroidota bacterium (assembly GCA_030624545.1). Lineage (GTDB taxonomy): Bacteria > Zhuqueibacterota > JdFR-76 > JdFR-76 > DREG01 > JAUXJX01. The sequence continues at coordinate 11,354 of JAUXJX010000005.1, forward strand.
TGGAAGATAAACCGAAGCGTTCTTGCAGTTCTGATCCATGGCAAAATGGGAAAGGCATAAGGAATTTTGACAAAAAAGCCACCCGGCATGGGCATGATTCTACGAACTATTGCCGCATACTTGCCCAGAACAAATTGATTCCTAAGATAAGGATTCCATCTGTTTCTGTTCAGGTGCTTCACTTTCACGCTGGGATCGAATACGATCTTAAAGCCTTTCTCGGTCAGTTGATGCGCCAGAAGGGCGTCCTCAGAAGCTCGCACATCCGGAAAACCACCGATTTGTTCAAAAATGGTTCTCTGAATTGAAAAGTTGCACGATGGCAAAAAGCGAATCTCTCTTTTAGGAGAATTCGAAGAAAATTCGCGAAACTCTATGTAATATTCCGCCCGGCTGATCAAGCTTTCGGGCCTTCCATTCTCAACGCCTCCACCGACAATTTGAGTGCCCGATTCAAAATTCTCTACAACGCCGCGCAGCCAGGATTCATCGGGAATGCAGTCGGAATCAGTGAACGCCAAAATGTCGCCTTTGGCTTGCTTTGCTCCAATATTCCTGGCTTTGCCCGGAATCGCTTTTTCCTTCAAATGGAAAAGCTTAACTTCAGGGAAGGACTCCTGAATGACTTTCTCTGTCCCATCTGAAGAACTGTCGACAACCACTACTTCAAATTCTTCCCCTACATTCTGCGAAAGAACGGCCTTTAGACAATGTTGAATTGTAGTGGAGGAATTGAAGGATGGAATGATAACGGAAATTCTTTTCATTCAGCAATAACAACAAGAAAAGTGGGAAATTCAGTTGGTGCAGGCTTCGACAATTATAGAGGGCAGAATTCTAACTGCTAATTGGCTCTTCTATTTGTTGACGTTTCTTGATCTGCATACGGATCTCATCAAATGTTTCGACGGCATGATGCGTTGTGGAGACACCCACCACTACAGATTCGACGCAGGGCAGGGAGAAAACATATTCATAGGCTTCCTTGGGTTTCAAATAACCGGCAGCAAGGGTACTCATTGCCAGAAGCTGCAACTTGTTTGATTTGAGACAGGCCTCGAACGCATCAAGAGACGGGTTCACCTGGTATCCCAGCTTATTGATTGAAGCCATTATCAATGGATTCTCAATACCGACTCCTTTTAGCGCCTCCACCAGTTTGGGGAGGTTCTTGGTACAAAATGCCGGAATGGCGTTGTATTTGTTTTGCACATGATCCGCGTAAATTTCGAAGATATTCGGAACATCCCAACCCAGAACGAGATCCGTTACTACATCATGCAAGAATATGGCCTTTAGATTAAGTTTGGCATACTGCGCTACTTCGAAATCGATAAGCGCGACCAGGAGTTTTTTGACGTCTTTGGATATGAGACCCAAACCGCCGCGCCAAAAGGTCCCCAGCTTGTCCCCGAATGTAGTTCCTCCCAATGAATCTTTAACAATGTTTACCAGGCCTTTCTCGTTCGCCTGCCTCACATATTTTGCAGCATACGGCACAAGCAAATAAATTCCAAGGCCATCTTTCAATCTGCTGTCGTGCAGAATCTCTTCGGCGACAAGTGAGGCCCGTTCGTGGGTCGACATCATCATGGCCTTCGCACCATGATCAAAAGAAAAATTTATGATATGCTTGATCCGACTGGTGTCATTGAAATATGCATGTTTTTCATTGCCCCTTTGGGCCGCCAGATGATTTACACCAAAGAATTGATTGTGCCCCAGAATTATGCGATCTATCATGCCTTTGTCCCTTTTGGCTACTCTACCCTTGTTGGCCTGCCCCGTTTCTGTGCCGAGGAGTAAATGGCGTCAACAATTTTTTGAACTTCATGGGCATTTTTTACGTCACTTTTGACCTTTTCAGTCTTTCTTATCGCTTCAATAAAGGCCTTGTCCTGCTTTGTGTATTGCGGACCGCCAACATCAAATTCCACCCCTTCAAATAGATCCGGGCGGTTGAGACTGGTCCATCCGGCTTGGTATCCGTTTACATCCACATCCAAAAACAGCTTCACGTAATCATCGTTAACAATCAAATTACCATTGGCGGCATTTACCTTAATTGTGATCTCCAAGAGCCGATGGTGCCGTACGCTCCAGGATGAGTCCATCCAACCGGTAACCCCGTCCGAAAACTCAAAATGAGCATGGGCAAAATCTTCAACTTCCTGCGAATACCAGTTTTTTGTATGTGCAGAAACGTAATCTACCTTGCCAAAATACCATTGAAGCAGATCTATCAAATGAGTCGCTTGCCCGACAACAACGCCGCCTCCGGATTCCTTCTTGCTATACCGCCATCCCTTACCTGTTTTGAAAAGCTGGGCAACATATATCGTCGCATTAAAATTGATTAGATCACCCAATGCGCCGGAAGCGAGAATTTCTTTCGCCTTTTGAAAAGTCTCAACATAGCGCATCATGTAACCGACCATGGTTACAAGGTTTCTATCTTCGATGGATTCCACGAGTGCGTCCGCATCAGAACTTTCGAGGCTGAGCGGCTTTTCAAGAAAGAAAGGAATCTCCCGTTCCACACATTCGGAAGCCATAGGAATGTGCAGGTTGACTGGAGTCGTAATAACAACAGAGTCAGGGTTCTCTTTGTCTAGCATTTTTTTGAAATCGTCATGCGTGCTGACATTTTTCAGACTCTTCGCAAAGCCAAGCAGAAATTTGGAAGAATCACAAATCCCACAAAGCTCTACGCCATCCATGGCATTCATAATGCCCGCGTGGAGCAGCCCCATTTTACCAATACCTACAACAGCAACTCTCATCGTCCAAAATCCTCAAATGAAATGAACAATTCGGGAAACATCCATCAATTATGAACCGAGCATCTGTTGATAAACCTCAACGGTTTTGTCGCTTATCGAATCCCAAGAAAACGCTTTGAGCAAAACCTTTGCATCTTCTGCCAGTTTTTTTGAGATATCTTCATTGTCGAAGATCTTCATTACCTTTTCAGCCAGTTGATCAGGCCGGTTGGGTTCTGCAATGAACTCTTTGTCCAAAACAAGATCCGGAAGCCCGCCAACATTCGTAACGACCAATGGTTTGTGGTGCTCCAATGCCACATACCCGATGCCCGTCTGACCATCCATTATCTTATAGGGCAAAAGCACGACATCCGAGGCTGAGAAGTATTTGCCGACATCCGACGCAGGTATGTACCCGAGGTTAGTCACAAAGTTGTCCTCGACGTTTTTTTCTTTCATGAGTTCGGTATATTTGTCAAATTTATCCCAGGGTTGGCCGGCGATTATTCCGGTCACTTCGCCATCATAGCGCTCCTTCAAGATCGAGACAGTCAGAATAAAGTCTTCAATACCTTTATATTCTCTGATGTTGCCGAAGAAAAGCAGTGTTTTTGATTTTTCATTAATTCCTAATTCTTTCTTGGCGGCTTCCGGCGATCCGTTGCTATTGTGTGCTGAACCGGCAATTCCATGCGAGCCCATCGGCACATGGTGTGTTTTCTCCACGGGAATACCAAATTCCTCCTCCATAAGTTGAACATTTTTTTCAACATGAACAATGAAGTTGTCCGCGCGCTTCATAACCGCCCTTACCAGGGGAGGCTCATAAAAGACCGGCTCATGCTGAATTGGCGTATGGACGGTAAGGAGAATCTTCTTCCCTCTTCGCCTTAGAATAGAAAAAGCGGTAACCCAAACCGGAACCGGGGGAAGACTCCAATATTGGGCATGGATCAAATCTCCAGACGCTTGCAGCCCTGCCTTAACCCAACTGAATGGATTATAAATATTCAAAATCCTGCGAATCTGCAGGTTTTCGCTATCTTGAGCGATGAATTTCTCATCTGAATCCTTGGTGCCGCCAGGATAAAGAAATTCCGGATAGAGCTTGCTAAACGAGAAGAACTCTATTTCTACCTACTTTGAAAGCGCTTCGACCAAATTCCAACAGTAATAAGCATTGCCTTTCAGTGGCGGCAACGTTCCAAACATCGAGACTTTCATTCAATTCCTCCTGGCCGTAGGATGAACCATTTCCATCCAGTTTTCAAGATTAATGTGCAAATTTGTTCCCAGCACATTTCCTAAATAAGCTCTCATATGCATCCGTAATGTGATCCCAGTGTAATTCTTTTCGACACGCTCTTTAGCTTTTTGGCCCGCCCTTTCTTTACTTTTTCGGGATGATCCATCAAATACTGTATTTTCTCGGCCGGTTCAGGTGCACCGTAGGGAATAAAGATGGATCCCTTTGTAAAGACATACATATTATGAAATCCCAAATGATTCTCGCAAACGGCGCAAATCGATAGAATTAAGCTCCTTTGTAAGCCAGAGGAGAACAAGGTATGAACCGGCAATCAAGGCCGATTCGATAATGACGTCAAGTGATATAAGATTAAGCCCATAAGACAAAAGAAAGACTAAGGCAGCAGCACCAGCAATCCGAACGGTTGAAAGAGAGAACACAAGTCCCTTGAAGTCCTGGAGAATGTACATGCCTCCCCAGATTGTCCCAACAATTCCCACCAAAGTGGTTGCCGTCGCAGCGCCCATGAGTCCAAACCTGGTCACCAGTGCCAGGCCCAGAACCACATCAAGTGCCAGCAAACCGGCAATCATGACAAAGCAGGCTTTCATTTTGTTTCGGGCAATCATAATGGTGTTGATGATCGCCATCATCGTTACGAGAGAGAGGCCGGCTGTAAGCAGGATTAAAACGGAAGCAGCCTCCACATATTTTGCACCAAAAAATAAACGAATAATTCCCTCGGAATTGATGGCAATGACAATATTGATCAGGACAAGGAATATCAAGAGATAACGCAGCGAGTCCTGCGTGATCTCTCTTACTCTATCAAACTGCTTCATACTGATCGATCTGGACAACGAAGGCAGCAATACTGCCGAGAG
>JAUXJX010000490.1 GCA_030624545.1 Bacteroidota bacterium
TCCATTCCTGACCATTCGGAAAAAGCTCATTATCGCTTTCTCCCTGCTTTCCTTCATTCCCTTGGTAGTGATTGGTTTTATCGGCATTTCGCATAACGTGCGTTCTCTCCACAATATTGCCCTGGAAAATTTGCGTCATGATGTAGCTCTCGTAACCGAGCGGGCCCAGAATGTCCTGGCGGATGTCAACCTGGATCTACAAATTCTGACGCGCTCGCCGCAATTCAAGCGCTACCTGGAATCCTTTCAGGAAGGACATGATCAAAATGCAGTTCTCCGGGCAACAGAGGATTTGAAAAATCAATTTATCACCTTCGTGGGCATTAAATCAATCTATTATCAACTGCGTTATGTTGATCGATTTGGCGACGAAATGTTCCGCGTCCAGCATCGCGGCTCAACGTTCGTCATGGTTCCTGAGGAAGAGCTAAGCACGGGCCGATTTACCTTCTATTTTCTGTTGACCGACAGCCTGGCCAGCGGCCAGGTGGCATTTATCCCGGTTGAATTGATGACACCTTGGGGCGAAATGCTGCCGGCAATCAGCTACGCCACGCGCATTGAGGATCAGCAAGGGCGCCTGGCCGGCATTTTTATCGCGGATGTTTTCGCCAAAGAACTGTTCCGTATTATTGAGAGCGGTATCGGGCTTAACCCTGGCAAAACGCTGGCAATTGTCAACAATGACGGCAACTATCTTTATCACTCCAAGAAGAAAAGTGATTGGAACCGCCTGCTGGCAACCCGGGAAAACGAATCGCTTTGGACTGATTATTCGCCCACAACGGGCCGGTCAATTGTAGGTGGAGAAAGCGGTGTTCTAGAAGACGATCCCGACGAGATAGTTGCGTACGCCCCACTTTTTCTCAGCTCACTTCCGGCTGGGCATGCCTATTACCTGTTCGAGAGCGTCGACAAATCTGTGATCACGGCCCCGGCCAAGCAGTTCACATTTATTTTCGCGGGATTGCTCTTGTTATTCCTGGCTCTGTCGATCGTGATGGCAACCGTTGCCACCAATCAACTTGCGCGACCGATCCGGGAGTTGCAGCGCGGGGCAGAAATTCTCGCGGGAGGTAACTATTCCCATAAATTGAACATCGAAACGAACGACGAAATCGAACAGCTGTCCCACCAGTTTAACCGAATGGCGGAGGCCCTGGGTGAACGTGAACGGCTTTTGGAAAAACACCGGCGGAAATTGGCGGAAATGGTGGATCAGCGCACGGAGGAACTGAAGGGCGAGAAAGAAAAGCTTCAGGCTGTGCTGGACAATGTGCCGAGCGCGTTTCTATTGCTGGATGAAGAATGCCGGATTCTGTCCGCCAGCGAAGCCATCCGGGAGATCGCAGGGGTGATACCAGATGAAATCGTTGGGGAAAAGTGTTTCGACGTCTTCTCCGAGCGGTCATTCTGTAAGAATTGTCCGATGGAGGGGAGTGTAGCCGTTAATGAAGTGCATTCATTTGTGGAGAAGGAAATTGAACGCGAAGGCAAAACTACCTACATCGAACATATTTCCATTCCGCTCACGTTGAATCACGACCGGCGTGCATTTCTGGAAATCCTCACCGACATCACCGAAAGAAAAAAGATTGAGGAGAACCTGGTTAAGACCGAAAAGCTGGCTGCCACAGGTGAAATGGCTGCCGTGATCGCACACGAAATGAGGAATTCCCTCACATCGGTGAAAATGATTTTGCAACTGCAATTTGAGGCGAGTCAGAATAAGGAGGATCGGGAAGCACTGGAGGTTGCGGTGCAATCCATCTATAACATGGAAAAAATTGTAAACAGCCTGCTTGGTTTTTCACGGCCCGCGCCTCTTGATTTTCGCTACGCACAGGTCAACGCTATAATTGAGGACAGCCTCCTCTTCATTCAGCCGCAATTGGCTCCCAAAGAGATTCATATTATCCAGGATCTGAGTCCTAATTTGCCCTGCACCTATTTGGACACGGACCACATGAAAGAAGCCTTCATCAATCTTCTCCTCAATGCCGCGCAAGCTGTTTCCGAGGACGGAAAGATCACCATTTCCGCCTCAGATGTAAAACTCCAACATGAACTTGAAGACTATGCGTATTCCGACGGAAATACGACAGGCGGTGATGGCGCCCAGCGCAAGATTCTGCTTTCCGAGAACAGCAGAGTTATAAAGATTACTATCGAGGACGACGGTGAAGGAATTCCGGTCGAGAATTTGGGCAGAATTTTTGATCCCTTTTTTACTACGAAACAAGAGGGGACCGGGTTGGGCCTTACTACGGTTAAGCGAACCGTAGATCAGCATGGCGGAATCATCCGGGCCGAGAGCAAGCCTGGCAATGGCACGGGATTTCATATTTTCTTACCGATTCGGGGAGAGGCATGAAAATGCCGGCTGTTCTTGTGGTAGACGACGACGCCAAGATTCGCTTCGCCTTCAAGAAGACTTTTGACGCCCAGGGTATAGACACGGCAATGGCTTCGAATGGCAGAGAAGCGCTCAAAAAGGTGGATGAAGACGAATTCTCCGCCGTCTTCCTGGATATCTCTATGCCCGAATTGGGGGGATTGGAGGCGCTGGAAGAAATCCGAAAAAGCAAGCCGGAACTCCCGGTCATCATGATAACCGGGTATGGCACGATGCAGACCGCCATCCGAGCGATGCAGCTTGGCGCGTTTGACTACTTGACCAAACCTCTGGACATCGACAAGGTCCGCATAGCAGCCCAACGGGCAATCGAAATGACCGAGATGCGACAGCAGATTACTGATTTGCAGCGCAAGCTGCAGGAGCAACAGGAGCGTCGAGGCACGGGTTTGATCGGCAATAATTCCCTGATGCAAGAAGTGTATAAGAAGATCGGCCTTATTTCCACAACCCCGAACGAAACGACA
>JAUXJX010000486.1 GCA_030624545.1 Bacteroidota bacterium
CAGGACAATAGACAGTTAGGAGCGCGCAGATGAAATCTGATGATCGGACGGGAAAATCCAGGGGTCTCCATGAGATCAATCTGACATCGTTGGTCGATGTAGCGCTAACATTGGTTATCATTTTCATGGTCTCCTTTCCAATGGTAATGCAGTCAGGAATAATGGTGAGCTCGCCGCCTTTAAAAAAAGCAAAAACCGACACTGAAAAAACTGAATTGAAGGCAGAGATCTACTTGAAGGCAGACAACACAATCGAACTCAATGGAAAGAAAATCGAGTCTCAGTTTTTTTCGGATTCGTTGAAGACGTTGCTTGCTTCCAGCACAAACAAATTGGCGGTAGTCAGTGCCGATAAAAATGTGATTCATGATCGTGTGATTGAGGTATTGGACGTAGCAAAGCAGAGCGGCGCCCAAAAACTTTCAATTGTTCGACGGAAATGATGAGAAAAGGAATTGTTGATGGCGCAAAGAATCAGCAGGATTGATATCACGCCGCTTGTCGGTGTTGCGCTGATCCTGGTGATTGTTTTTATGGTGACTTCCCCCTTGATTATGGCGCCAATAAATATGAAGGTGGATCTTCCTAAGGCGCGTACGATTGAAGTAAATTCACAGGAAAATATCACCATTTCCTTATCCAGGGATGATCAGATCGCTCTAAATGAAAAGCAAATATCCCAGTCCGAGTTAGAAAATGAATTGAGGATGGCGGTAGATCAACATCCACAGCACGTGGTTATTATTCGGGCCGACAAATATGTCGAACACGAAAAAGTGCTCCATCTTTTGAGCATCGCAAAAAAGGTGGGAGCCAAGCAATTGGCGCTTGCAACGCTCCAACGAAATAGAGAAGAGCGCTAACAGGCACCAGGCAGTTGGAATCCGGATTTGCGGTAGCCAAAATGAAGATTAAAATCAATAGACCCAAATCTACTCAACGAGGCAAATTCGAGGAGGAGTTGTGAGCCGACTCCTCGATTCCATTTTGCGGTTTTTGTCTGTACGCGACAAGATCCGTTTCGCCAGCGGTAGCACCTTATCATTGGCTGTTCATATTCTATTGATCGCCGGCTATTTTGGCTTCCCGGGTGTGGACAAAACGGAAATGATTGAAATCCGAGAAATTAGTTTCGTTGACCTTACTGAAGAATTCTCCGAACCGATTAAAAGTAAAAAGAAAGCCACGGTACCACACCCAGTTGACCAAATCGTCGTGCCCGTTGCTAGTTTAGCCTCAAATGAGATTCGGACAGTTCAACCACTTCAACCAACAGAGAATTTTGAAGCAGAGGAAGTTCAATCCCGGGATATGCCAAGAAATCAAGCTCCCATCAGCTTTGAGCCAGAGGAAATCACTTCGGTTTCTAGCATGAAAGCCGGCGAGGCTCTGCTAATATCACCTGCACGGGGGACCAGTGATGATGCGGTGGTTCATAATCCGTTGGCTCTGGGTCTGAAGGACAAAGACAAAATAATTCCGACATTGTCATCAGGAGCGAGAAAAACATCAGATCCAACCAAAGTCAAGCGCTCCAGGATTATCTTAACCACGAATGCGAACACGATGTTTGCAGCCACTTCTCTGGGCCAGCTCTCATCGGATGAAGAAGCTTCGGGTGCAGGATCGGGCTCGCCAAATATTGTTTTTGAAGCCGATGGGGCAACCACGAACATTACGGGTCTTATCGCCAATCGATCAATCATCCAGAAATCCATTCCTCCTTTTCCGCCCTGGGCGAAAAGACAGGGCGTTGGTGCGACCATAGCATTAAAATTCACCGTCATGGAGGATGGCACAATCAAGGAAAATATTCTTGTGGAACGAACAAGCGGTTCACAAGAGTGGGATCGCACCGTCATCAACGCATTGAAAGCATGGCTATTTGAGCCTCTCGAAAGAAAGGATATGCGACACGATCAAACAGGGGTGATCACATTTTATTTTGTGATCGCATAATGAAAATTCATTCAGCACTTGTAGTTTTGATGATCGAATAGGATATGGAGTTTACATGAAATCAGTTCTTTCAGCCTCGATTTTATTGCTTTTTTCGATCCAGAGCTCTGCACAAAATGCCAAGTCAGACAGCAGCCAGACTCTTGAAGACGTGCTGGTCCAAGAGACTTATGAGATGGAATTCGAAGAAGAGAAGCCGCCCGTTCAAATCAATACAGATTTTTCCGAACTTCTCGAAATACCGGATCGAGTGCATTGGTCTAGCTTAGATAAATCCGATCCCTCATCGGCGGAACATGGCTGGGAGCATTTTCCCTTTAATCTTTCTGCTCCTGAATTGGTTAATATTCGTCCGGAACCTATCATGAGATTCCGCACCAAATTCAAGAAACTTGCCAGTTGGAGATTCGGAATTTACCGAAATGATGGGCAAACGTTTAGAATCTATGAGGGAAAGGGAAATCCCCCGGAATACATTTCCTGGGACGGAAGGGGAGATGAAGGAGAATCATTCATTCCCGGCCAAAATTATTCATACAGCTTCACTGCAATCGATAAAGCAAGCAACAAACGAGTATTTCCAGGTGAGATCTTTTCTGTTCCTGCGGCCTACTTAAGTCGTCCGAAAGGGGTCGAGGTGGGAATAGCCTCCTCGGAACTCTTTACAGACGATGGTCTAAATTTGATGCCAACAGCCAAAGATCTGGCCAGAGAAGTGGCGAGCCTTTATCGATACTATTCACACAAGGGAAATATTTCGATCGAGATTTCCCATCCAAGAAGTGATGATTTTATCCAATTAATGGCTGACAACTTGATGATTGCCCCTGGATCAATTGATCGGCGTTCGCCAAAAAAGGGATGGGTAGACAGCGTGGTGTTGTGGATTGAATAAGGCTATTCTCATCCAGATATGCTGGTGAGTTATCCCCTGCAATTTTCTA
>JAUXJX010000389.1 GCA_030624545.1 Bacteroidota bacterium
ATAGACGGCCATCAATCCGGCAAAAGGGGCGCCAACGAAACCGCCGATGGTATAATTTGTTGCCCACCACCCCATCACCACGCCCCGCTCCCGTAGCGACAACCAATTAGTAATATTTTTTGCAAGGGGCGCCCAACCCGTCGATTGGCTCAGACCCTGAAGAAGGGCAAACACGCCAAATGCCAGGACGATAGAGGAAACCCCCATGGCCAATCCAGCCGTTATCGACCCCAAAAGCCCAAGCAGAACGATCCGGCGTGTCCCGACCTTATCTCCTAACGCTCCCCAAATAAACTGCCCTGCAGCATAGGCCACCAGATAGAGGCCGTCAATAAGCCCCATTTCTTCACTTGACATGGAAACGTTCGGGTCGTTGCTGATGCCAATTTTGGCAACTGAAAAAGAAGCTCTGGTCAGGTAAAATCCAGCGTATGCCAACCAGGTGATACCAAAAATTCTCCAACGCCAGAATTCATATCGCTTGTCTTTTTTAAAATCGTCTTTTACTGTTGACATAAGCATCTCCCTCCGGGGCAAGCCCCGGAGTATTCGTTGGACATCTGATGAAGGGCTCTGGACGAGCCCTTCATCTCGAAGGCTCTCATTTTTCGAAGCAAGCTTCGGGGAATGTGATCCCTGGCCATCCATGTATGTTCAAGCTTCATGTGAAGTTTGCTTTCGGATTATGGCGTTTCTTTGACGGTATTGTTAATCGTGTTATTGTCGATTTTCCAAAAACCTAAGGCAGGGTCAACAGTAGGAATAACCGGTCTTTTGCTGCTATTTTTAAACAAGAACACATTAGCCCAGCGCGATTTTTTGAAATCCGTCACTGAGATTGTGTCCAGAACCGTTGCATAGATTTGGACGGTATTCGTCTTTCTCAGTAAGCCAAGTTTTTGCTCAAGAAACAACTGGGTCTGCTTAAGATGAGCCACGGACCTGGTCGAGTCTGCCAGATCTGTCTGCGGCGGGTTAAGGTCATTTTGAATCAGGTATTGCCGTCGCATTTCCTGGTAAACCCACTTATCCCGCCATGCTCGAAGTTGATTTCGAACGGCCTCGGATTCATGTAATCCTTTTGAGATTGCTTCTTTTGCCATAAGATCGTTGCGAACAGTGAGACCAATCTCTCGCTTCAGATGCGCACGGAACTGCTGTTTCGCCGCGGGTTCAATTTTGAGGCGATCAGGGTCAATCCGCCCAATGAAATCTTTTAACGACCAGCGTCCTCCCGCAAACGTGATCAAGATTTTCCCCGAATGTCTGTTCAATTTCTGTAATGCCGGCTCTGTTTCTCCGGCTTCTTCAATCGCTTCTGAAAGCGTGCGTGTGTTATCGTTTTGTTGTTGCCATTCCACCAAAGCCTCAGCCAGGGTTTGAAATGCTTCGCCTTTGACGACAACGTTTTTCGCGGTCATAAACTCGGCAACATAACGCGCCGTCTCGCCTTTTAATTTGCGCTGGAAGAGAATTTGCTCATATCGCTCAAACGTACTTTGATAATCGTATTCCGCGAGCGCCTCTCTGCGAATATCGATCATCTGGATCAGAAAATAGATATGGTTCAATTCGATGGGCCTGGACATTTCACCGATTTGCAAATCTTTTATGGCGTCCAACAGTTCAGGAGGCGTTTCGAGCCAGGTCAAATAGTCTGTCTCAAAATCCTTTGAATCACGTCGTACTTCCTCTTGAGTCAGGCGCTCTGCAACCACATTTGCGTATCCCTGCTCTTGCATCATTCCGTAGACACGGTCTGCCGCCGCCAAATCAGCTTCTGCCCAGTACCGAAATTTCCATCGCACCTTTGATCGTGTTATGGCGTCCCGAATTTCTTCATCAGAGACGGTAATGGTTTCAGAGACTTGTGTGCGGAGGAGCTCTTCAAAAAGTAACTCTTGCAATAGGCCAGCTTCAAGATTTTGCACACGCTCTGTTTTGTCCAGCCCAAGGCGATACCCCTCCATCGACAGGAGTAATTCGTTGATCATAGATTCCAAATAGGAAAGCTTTCTATCCGGCGTTTTTTTTAGAGACGAAAAGCCGAATTCATAATTCAACTGGAATTCCCGCGCCGTGATCGTACGCTCTCCAACTTGTGCAACGAAATCCGGTCCGGTGCCGATTTGTTTTTCGATGCAGCCGGTAGAAAGATGGAAAATGAATGCGAGGGCAAATAACCGACGCCACGAAATGCGCTTCAACATAAGACAGCCACTGTCTAGGATGAAGAGCTGCTACGGCAGCTCAGAGCTTAAGACCAACGCTGAAGTTGTGGACAGTATTGAGTATGCCCCAGTCGACATAAGCATAATCGATGCTAATTGTCATATCAGAACTGGTTGGTAGAAATAAACCGCCGCCGAGCGATAAGCTGCTGATGCGGTCGCTCAAGAAGAGTGAGCGGTAGCCGACGCGCAAGGTGAAGGTGTCAACCATTAAGTATTCGGCGCCAAGATTGATGCTCTCTTCGTCATTATTGGGATGTAGTAAATCCACTGCGATCGTCAAATTGCTTCCTTCAAGCAGCAATGGCCGTTGGTATGAGAGGCCAAAACGGAATAACAGCGGCAAGGTGTAGGAATCGGTTTCATAACTGACGGGAATATTGTCTACGCCTTCGTTGAGGATGTCCGGATCGAGCACATTTCGCAAATCCCGTCCTGAAAGTCCCATGTCCGAGCCGAAATTAGAGATACTAAACCCCATTTGTAATCCGTCAAACTGCGTTTCATAAAGCCCGCCCACATCGATGCCAAAGCCGTTGGCGCTACTGTTCCAGATTCTCTGTTCGATGTATTTTACATTCAATCCAAAGGAGAACCGATGGGTAAGGTTCATCGCAAAGGAAACGCCCGCCGCCAGGTCCTGAGAAGAATAAAATTCACCGGTGCCTTCTTCCTGACCTACGACACGTACGGGTTGCTCCCCAGTTCCGAAAACGGTGACATTGACGCCCACGGCAGCAGCTCCTCCAATCGGCACGACGATACCGACATAGTCGAAATTCGTGTCCACCAGCCAATTAACGTGCGTAAAGTTCGCTTCAAATCCGGATATTTTTCCGATGCCGGCCGGATTCCAATACATGGCCGTGGCATCCTGGGCAAGAGAGACAAAAGCACCGCCCATGGCCTGAGCCCTCGCACCGACGCCGATTTCCAGGAAGGCGGCGGCAGTGGTAGTCCCGACGTTTGTGCCAGCTGAAACATTTCCGAAGCCTTCATCTTTTTGGGCGTACAGGTTTTCGAATGTCACCAGCAAGAGCAGAGAAAAAACCAAGAAACGCCACCGGAATATGTCTGGTTGCCGTGATCTTGCAGACCTTTCGTGCATAGTGCCACCTTCCCCTCCGAATTAGGTTGCTAGGTTGAGCCTGCTTCAGCAGGATTTTCCAAGCTTAACCTGATGTTGTTAAGAAGGCC
>JAUXJX010000517.1 GCA_030624545.1 Bacteroidota bacterium
GCGACGGCCAAGGGGTTCTCCACCGAACTGATCACGAAGAAAAAAGCGAATATCGGACTATCCATCGTCTCCGCGACGGCCAAGGGATTCTCCAGCTCGACTGTGATGCCCAGCTTGGAACGCACCAAGACCATCTCGGGTCTTTTGATGTCCGGAAATCTAAGGTGCGGAAGAGCTGCTCCATGAGAGACTGGCGTTGCCCCGATTCGCGTTCCCTCCAAGAATTTCTTCACCAAAAGCTCGGCAGGTGCATGCAGGCGCTGCGCCAGGATGGAAGAGGCCTGCCGCACAACCTCCTCAAAAGTAGCACGATCATGCATGTCTAAATAAGCGGCTCGAGCAACAATGACCTCGAAAGGATCTTCCTCGCGCAGTCCCTTCTCTTTTAGAATACCCCGTAATTCGCTGTCCAATGGATCGAACCTCTTCTCGCCCAGGCGGGCAAACACGTGATAAACTGCTCCCTCACGGATGACCCGTTCTTTGCCGTAATAGAAGAACCAGGCCATGCCAAGCGCAACAAGGCCAATGGTGAACAGAATGGGCAGCCAGCCCATGACGCCAATCAACATGATCGGGGCAAAGATACCAAAAAGCTGCATCCATGGATAAAAAGGAGACCGGAAACCCGGATCGTAGGATTCTATCTGGCTCTCACGCATGACGATTAATGCGGCGCTATTCAACGCAAATAATAATAGCTGGAATGCGCTCGCAAGCTTGGCGATTCCGGTTGGATCGATAAGGACTACGCAGAGCACGATGATTCCCACTGTCGCGGCAATGGCGTATTGGGGGGTAGCATGTTTAGTCAGTCTTCTGAATATTCCCGGCATCAAATGATCCCGGCCCATGGCCAGCGGATATCGCGAGGCGCTCATGATACCGGCATTTGCCACAGAGAAAAATGACAGGATTGCCGCAAAAGTCATTACATATCCTCCCCACTCGCCGAAGAGCATGACCGCGGTATCGGCTACCGGCGTCAAATTGCCGTGAAGTTCACCTGCGGGAAGTACGCCGACCATCACATAGGTGCCGATTCCATAGATAATAATAGAACTGCCAAGCGCAAGGAACATGCCGAGAGGAAGATTCCTTTCGGGATTTTTCACCTCCTCCGAAATGCTGGCAACATTGGAAACCCCAACGTAACTCACGTACACAAGACCGGCTGTGCTGAAAATGGCATCAAAACCCTTATCAAAAAAACCGGCAAAGTGAGCGGCCTTAACCTGGAAAAGACCGAGGCCGGAAAACCACGCGAGGATTAGCAGGAGTCCGAGGACCAGATAGACCTGGAAAGAACCGGTCTTCTTTGCACCGAACAAATTCAAGATGCCAAATAAGACGGCCAAGCCCGCGGCCAGGGGTACCATTGGCAATTCAGGAGCGAAAAAGTTCACATAAGCCCCCATGCCAACCAGGGCAAAAGCCGTCTTTAGGATGAGCCCTAGCCAGGATCCGATGCCGCCGACAGTGCCGAACAAGGGGCCCATGCTGCGGTCCAGGAAATAATAAACACCGCCGGCGCGCGGCATCGCAGTGGACAGTTCGGCGGTGCTGAATAATGCTGGAACCAAGGGAATTGCGGCGATCAGATAGCTTAGAATGACCGCCGGACCGGCCTGGGCCGCGGCCAGGCCAGGCAACAGGAAGAAGCCGGAGCTGAGCGTGGCGCCGGTGCAATGGCGTAGACGTTGAGTAGAGAAAGCTCCTTTTTTAGCACAGACTTCCGTGCCATCTGGTCCTTCTATTTCCGTGCAAAATCCCTGTTAATCCGTGGATAAATCATTTCATTATTTCTGTCTAGCCCTTCAATTCCAGCTGCGCGACCAGCTCAATATGATAGGTATGGGGAAACATATCAACAGGCTGAACCTGGATGAGTGTATATTCAGCGTCGCACAACATTTTGGCATCTCGGGCAAATGTTGTGGGGTTGCATGACACATAAACAATTCTCCCGGGCCGCAGAGACAAAAGCCCCGCAACAGTCTTTGGATGCATTCCCGCCCGCGGAGGATCCACAATGACTACCTCGGGTGTGCCAAAACGGTTGACCGGATCCTTCACGCCTCGAAAAGTATCCTTCAAATCTTCCAGAATGAACTGGCAGTTGCTTACCTGGTTTCTCGCCGCATTTCTTTTGGCATTTTCCACAGCCCCCGGAATAGCCTCAAAACCGATCACTTTGCTTACATGCTTTGAGACCAAAATGCTGATCGCGCCGGTGCCGGAGTATAGGTCGAAAACCGTGTCGCTTTTTGTCAATTGGGCATAATCGATTACAATTTGAAATAGATTTTCCGCCTGCAGCGTGTTGGTTTGGAAGAAAGAATTAGCGCTGATCTCAAACAGGTAGTCACCCAACTTTTCGTCGATGGTTTGAGAACCGGCGAGTGGGTATTCCTTCTCGCCGAATGCGGATCCTCCACTTGAGCTTGTTACATTGTTGACGATGCCGGTTAACTTCGGAAAATCTGCAAGCAGCTTGCCCGTGAGTTCTTTCATCAAACCCGGTTTATGTTCATACGTGACGATGTTGACCATGCGTTGGTCAGTCTTTTTCCCTTCTCGCAGCACCAGGTAACGCCAGAAACCGGTATGTTTCCTCGTGTCCCAGGCCGGCTGGCCTGAATCCAGCGCAAACTGCTTGACCAACTCCAATACGCCGTTCGCCCAATCTGACTGCAGCCAGCATCGGTCTATATCCAGTATCTTGTCAAAGCGACC
>JAUXJX010000351.1 GCA_030624545.1 Bacteroidota bacterium
GAGACCGTCGGCGTGATCAATCTTGGCCACACCCGGGTAAATGCATACAACAACGGGACACTGAGAAGATTGAACAGCATTCTGAATTCAGAGTAGAAAAAGAGCAAAGATGTCGGCAAAAATCCTCGTCGTCGAAGATGATGAGCAGCTTCAATTGTTGGTAAAGACTATTCTCACAAAGGCCGGATATGAATTCTTCTCTGCTTTGACCGGAGAGGAAGGTCTGGAAAAGCTCTTAACACATAAACCCGATCTGGTAATTCTGGACAATATGATGCCCAGGAAAACCGGGGAGCAGGTATTTGATGAGGTGATGAAGTATGACAAATATGAATCGGCAAGGTCGATACCGTTTGTCATGCTAACCGCAAAACAAATGAGAAAGGCGCAAATCGACTCATTGTTGGAACAAGGCATGGCGGCCCACCTGATGAAGCCTTTCGGCCAAAGAGAACTTCTGAATGTCATACAAAATATCCTTACAACACATGATATCCAGCTAAGAAGAAAACATCTGCTGAAGACAGTCAGGAAGGCAAAGGATTTCTTATCTAATCTTATTGAAAGTATTCCAGACGCCCTCTTTATAGTCAGTTTAGAGGGTAGGATTGATTTCTACAACGGCGGCCACAAGGACGTCTTGGGCTATGAATTCTCTGAATTGCGGGATGGCCCAATATCCGATCTGTTTGGCACGGATTCTCCCGGGTTCGCGGAGTTGGTTGAATCATTAGGTGAGCAAAATAAGAAAACCAACATAGACATTACACTTCACGGCAATTGTGGAAAAGAGTTTCCTTTCAGCATGTCCATTGCCAAGCTGTGCAATAGGAATGATGGGATTGTTGGCTACATTTTGATCGGAACGGATGTTTCCGAGATCAAGAGACTCGAAGCGGAACTCATCGAAAAGGAAAAGCTGCAACTGTTTTATGAGACTGCGGTGGCCATTAACCACGAGGTGAACAATCCTTTGGCGCCAATCCTGGGAAACATCCAGTTGCTGCT
Source organism: Bacteroidota bacterium (assembly GCA_030624545.1). Lineage (GTDB taxonomy): Bacteria > Zhuqueibacterota > JdFR-76 > JdFR-76 > DREG01 > JAUXJX01. The sequence continues at coordinate 1,009 of JAUXJX010000351.1, forward strand.
GGAAGATAAGAATAAGCTGGATGAAGAGACCTGTAACCGGCTGGAATCAATAGGTCGTAATGCGCTACGCATCCGGCAAATCACGGAAAAACTGAGTAGAATCAAGCGTCCGGTTCACACCGTCTATCTTGGTGACACTAAAATGGTTGACATTCGAGAATCCGATTAACCCAGGGAGACAGGTTCTCTGGTTCGACGAATTCAATGCATATTTCGGACTGTTATTTGTCCCCCGTCTGTTCGATCTTCTCCACAAACACTTCTTTCACCTGACCCTTTGAGCGAATTCCGAGTACGGAAAAAGTATCCGCCAGGGCTCTGCGAAAGGGGAATAAGTTGCCGTGCCAGAAGGCCAAAGAATGGGACCACTCATTGGAGGCGAAAAGGACAACTCATAACTATTTAATATATAATTGATTACAAATGCGAAAACATCATGATATCGCTAACTCCAATGGCACGGTGCTTGCCTGCACAACATTTAATTGGGACGAACCAAAAGAGAGAGGCTTTATGATAAAGGGAATCTACACCAGCGCCGTGGGAATGCAATCCCGAATTCTGGAAGAGGATATCACAGCCAACAACCTGGCCAATGTGAACACCACAGGCTTCAAGAAAGACGCAGTACACTTTAAGAAGGTCCTGGACGGAAGCCTCGTAATACTGGGGCAGAACGGTGGGGAGCAAGGTCTTGCCGATTCGCAACAAGTACGGATCAATTTTGCACAGGGCGAATTGAAGCCTACGGGTAATTCTCTGAACGCAGCACTGGATGGGCGTGGATTTTTCGTAGTTCTAACCGAAGACGGCGAAGCCTACACCAGAAATGGAAATTTTATGCTCGATTCCGAGGGCGGACTGGTCACCTCCGAAGGTTTCAAAGTTCTGGGACGGTCAGGGCCGATAGAATTATTCCCGGGTGCGGTGGAGATACGTGAGAGCGGGGAGATCTACCAGAACAACACTCTGGTGGATGAATTTCGGCTGGTGGATTTTTCGGATTCTGCTATGCTGGAAAAGCAGGGAGCAGGATTGTTTGTTTCGACAGAAAATCGGCCTGATACGATGGAAGCGGAAGGAACAATTGTTAGGCAGGGTTACCTGGAAGGATCGAATGTCAATGCAATTTCCGAAATGGTGCGGCTCATTATGATTTCGAAGGCATTCCAGGCCGGGCAGAAGGCAATTCAGGCACAGGATCGGACCCTCGACCGCGCCGTCAATAGCGTCGGCAGATATTAATCAAAAAAAATTTAGGGAGATAAGAAGATGATTCGAGCATTGCGAACCGCGGCGACAGGCATGTACGCGCAGGAACTGCAGGTTGATGCCATCTCACACAATCTGGCAAATGTGAACACGACGGGATATAAGCGCAGCAAGATGGAGTTTCAAGATTTGTTGTACCATACGATGACAAGTGTGGGAGCAGAAAATGCTCGGTCCAGCGCGACAAATGCAGTGATTCAGGTGGGCCATGGCACAAAACCTGTGGCTAACCCAAAACAATTCACCCAGGGTGACGTCCAGAGCACAGACAACCCGCTGGATTTGGCAATAGACGGGGATGGGTTTTTCCAGATTCAGCTTGCGGATGGAACCCTGGCATTCACACGCGATGGCACCATAAAGCTTTCGGCCGACGGCCAATTTGTGACTTCTGACGGTCTGGTGCTCGAACCTAGCCTTACCATTCCACAAGAAACTGAGTATATCCACATCAGTACAGACGGAGTTGTCAGTGTGGGTTTGACCGGAGAAACAGAGCCCGAAATCCTAGGACAGTTGCAATTGGTCAAGTTTGTCAATCCGGCAGGGTTAAAAAACCTGGGACGCAATCTTTATGTCCAGACCGTGGGTTCCGGTGAACCACAATTTGGCACACCGGAGGAGGAAGGCTTTGGCCGAATCATCCAAGGTTATCTCGAACTCTCAAATGTGAATGTGGTGGAAGAGATGATCAACCTCATCGTCGCCCAAAGAGCCTATGAGATCAATTCAAGGGCCATTCGCACCGCGGATGAAATGCTGTCTACTGCAAACGGTCTGCAAAGATAATCCGAGGTATCTGCCATGAAGTCACTTTATTTCCGGCTGGTTGTTCTGATTCTCTTTTTGATGCAAATCCCCGCCCTGGCGCCTTCCCAAACGAAGCTCAGCGCATCGGCAAATGAGCTGCCTCGTCTGGGGCTTTCTGAAAAGATCATCAAGCAGAGAATCGAACTTTACCTTCTCAAGAATTATCAGGAAAATCATGATGAAGTTCTGCTGGAATTCGAATCCCTGCCAACCCCGATCGCAGTGGATCCGCTGAATTGGGAAATCAAAGTGGAAAAGAAATATGGCAGGGTAAAGGCCGGAGCAAATCTTCTTGACGTCACTATTTTTTCCAAAAGGGACATCTACAAGAAATTCGTAACGACAGCTCGTCTAAAGACCTTTGACCACATTGTCGTTGCAGCCTCGCGATTGAACAAGGGGCAACAAATTGCTGAGGAAGACCTTGCGATTCGTCGAACGGAAACCACAAATCTGCGAAGAAAGTACTTTACCTCAATCACGGAACTGACGAGTCTTCAGACCAGAAAGATGGTGCTCGAAGGCAAGCCAATTTTCGTGGACACAGTCGAGTTGCCGGACATCATTCAC
>JAUXJX010000243.1 GCA_030624545.1 Bacteroidota bacterium
AGGGCGACAGTCTGGATGACCCCGCCGTTCTTTTTTAGCGCCAGCAACTGCTCGTCATCCATGTTGCGGGGATTATCACAAAGGGCGCGCGTGCTAGAATGAGAGGCGATCACCGGAGCTTTGGAAAGTCGCACTGCATCGAGCATGGACTTCTTCGAAATGTGGGATACATCGACCATGATTCCCACACGGTTCATTTCCGCGATAACCTGCTCGCCGAATTCGCTGACGCCGTTGTGCTCACTTTCACCATCGCCAAGATTTTGACGCGGCGTGGCGGAGTCGCAGATGTCGTTATGCCCGCCGTGGGCCAGGGTGATGTAGCGTGCGCCAAGCTCCTGATATTTCTTCAACAGACTCAAATCTTTGCCAATGGCATAACCGTTTTCGATGCCGATGCAGGCTACAAGTTTGCCGCTTTTATGAATACGCCTTACATCGTCGGGCTTATAAGCCAGATCGATTTTATCCGGGTACATCTCTTCCGTCATCCGGTGAATAGCGTTGAATTTCGTCATGGCCTGCTCTTTGGCCTTCTCGTAGTTTTCCGGTGTTCTCTCTGTTTGCCCGACAAAGACGATGAAGAATCCGACGTCCAATCCACCTTCCTGCATTTTGGGTATATCAATTTGCCGCTCGCCCCGGACACCCGGGTCCACCTCTTCAGTGGCAAAATTGGTGGGAATGTCATCGTGGGTGTCAATCGTGATAACACGATCATGTATTTTTCTCGCCTCGGCAACGAGTTGGTCCTCGGTCAAGTTGGAGTATTTCCCGCCGCAGCCAGGCATCCAGATCGAAATCATAACCGGGATAATTACAGTCAATCTTCTTTGCAGCATCTTAGCCTCCACAATTAAATTCAAGATTATCCAAACTTACTCTACCGCCTCATGATCATTCAGGTAACTCTCAGGCAGCGGCTCCCCCAACATGCCGGCCCGAATCAGGGGAATTGGAATCGGCCCGTAGCTCAGCAGGGTGTCGTGGAAATCCTGCCCCGTGAATTCGCCGCCTTTGAGTTTCATGTAATCTTGCCTCAGCCTCTCAATCTGGTTGAAGCCAAGGAGATAGCTCAACGGCCGTGTTGGGTTGCCAAGGTATCGGCGCACTTCGGCGGTGGCGTTTTCCTTATCCATATCCACGTTATCCACCAAAAACTGCACTGCCTCATCAAACGTCATTTTGCCGAGATGCAAGCTCACATCTATGATAATTCTTGCTGCCCGCCATGCTCGCATCATCAACATCGCCATGGTTGTCTTGTCGTCCGGGAAAAAACCCAGCCTGAACATCATCTGCTCGCTGTACAAGCCCCAGCCTTCACCCAACGTCGTGGTATAAAAGTTTCGCCGCATCGGTCGGGCTTTGAGCCGGGAAATCACTCTCTGCAAGTGATGGCCGGGATAGATTTCGTGTACAGCGACCACGCGCGCCCAGTAGTAGTTATTTCCGCGCAATCGGGCCTCTGCCGCCTCTGCATCCATGTCGGCCTTGGGAGGACTCGTCATGAAGCGTCCAATAATCTCATTGCCGCGAAGCCGGCTTCCGCCATATCCGCCACATGGATACGTATCAAACGTCCTGCCTTCCGTAACGAGCATAACATTCGTGCGGGCATTTTCGGGAATAGTGACGGCCCCGGTTTGAAGCAGCAATTCCAGCGCCCGCTCCATTTCATCATATGCGAATTGCGGCAGCTCCTCCCGGGTAGGGTGTTCCGTTTTTAGCTGCTCCCAGACCTCTTTTGCATTCTTTCTGCGATTGATTTTTCGGGCGATTTCGTCAATCTGCCCGTGGATTTCATCAAGTTGCCGCCGGCCTATTTCCAGCAGCTCTTCAGGAGTTTCAGAAATCATGTGCCGGTTACGCAGCATAGCCACGAATCGTTCTCTGCCAACGGGACTTCCCCAGGCGGCCTCCGTTTCACGCAAGGCGGGCATAACCTCATTCTTCATTCGATCGGAAAAAGCCTTAAAGCCCTTTTGCACGGCCACCGCAGGCTTCTCCGCTTTGTCCGCTGATCCGGGGAAGCGATTCTTTGCCCTGCCAAGCCAGTTCTTGGCCTCCTGCTCCAGCCTCTCCGCGCGGGTTGCAGTTGCCCGTACGATGCTGAGTCGAAGGTTTTCCGGGACAGGAGCCCATGGTGCCGGGATATTGGACTGGGCCCACTCCAATGCCTCCAAGCCACTGTCAAACTCGGCTGTCTCAGCCAGACCAGTCAGATCCGGGAGCATATGTCTTAGTTTTGCCGCGGGGAGCAATTCCAGAACAACCTTCTCGTCCTCTAGGCTCTGTCGAAGCCTGACCCGGTAATCGGCAATGCTGTGTTGCAGGAGAACGTGGTCGATTCGGTCGTCGAGAGCCAACGGAAGTCCAGCCAGGGTCTGTTCAGTCCCACTTTCCAGGGTTGCGAGAGATTCCAGGGCCCATTCGGCGTCACGTGAATGTGTGGGACCGGACAAATTCAGGGCCGGCTCCAAAACAGTCCGTTTCAGCTCCAGAAACCGATCAACCTGATCCCGGAAGACGATTGCGGCTTTTGCCTGGTCGAGGTCACCGGAGGTGTAATTCTCTGATTGGACCGCCCACGCTTTCGATAATGATCGGGGAAAATTGAGATTTCCGATTACTAGCTGAATAATGGCCAGGCAGTAAAAAATCGATTTTGACGATTTCATCTATTGTCTGGATGGGTGTGTGGAATTAAACATCAGAATATATGAGTGTACTGCAAAAACTGACTTTCTTTCATTTTTCTGATTAATAATCAAAGATTCTCTCGGTCGAGAAGAAAGTCAGTTTTTTGGCCAATAAATTATGCCTTGGCTAAATTACAAACTAACGGGATATTATGCAAGCCCAAAGTTGCCTCGCACGGTAATAGCCACATAAGAGTTTCGCATGGGAGTAGATTTTCGGAACAGTGGTGTTGTGCCTCCGCCCAAATGTCTTGCTTGCTTTTTGTGTCATATATGTCATATGTTTTGATCATCCCGCCCATTCCTTAATTTCATCTTCTGCTGGGGACGGGGTTGTTAATATAAATACAACGGGCTAAAGTCGGGGAGCCTATCAATCTGGTCTGATTCGCTTTCAGTACATAAGGCGAGGATCTCTTTAAACAGATCCCCAATTGCCAATTGAAAACTATCGGGTATGCAGATGAGAAAACCGACACTCGTTCTTTATTCCCAAAACCTCTCCAACTGCCCGTGCTACGAAGCGATTTTTAATACCGAATTTGAATTGGCTGCCACGAGCACTGAGGAGAAGTTCATAGAATCCATACGAAGCGAAGACAACGACGCAGCCGTGGTCTGCTTTTGTTCTGCGCGCGAGGAGGATGCCGACTACTTGCTCAGGTTTAAGGCAATAACCGGCCCGCTGCCCTTGCTGACCTGTTCCAGAACTCTGAATTCCGAATTTATCGGGCTTACAGCCAAACATGGTGCGGACCACTTCCTGCATTGCGATATGGACAAAGAGAAAATCCGGGATCTCATTCACGTAGCCATACAGAAAGGGGAACTAAAGGAATACTTGAAGGCTCGTTTCCCAGGGAGTTTTTCCCATTCTGTCCACGTGCGCAGAATGATTGAGGACATCCTGCATTTTTTTCCTCATAGGCCTCACGAAAGCGAAATTGGGAACAGGCTCGGTATTAGCCAGCGTTTGCTGCAGAGGCATTGTAAAGAAGCCTTCCAAAGGGACCTATACGAAATTGATTCGCCATATCTGGGTGTACCAGGCACTCCAATTGATGCAGCTTACGAGACTGGACAACACAGATATCGCTCTTCAACTGAACTACAGCGAAGAGACAAGCTTGGCTCGTGAGTCTTGGAGGAAAAACGCTAACAAAGAAAATGTTCTTGGTTCGCTAAGATCAGAATAATAACATAATGGAACTTCAATGCTAGAAAGGCGACAGCCACAATTGTTGGAAGTTTGGAATAATTACGACAAATGATTTCGAAGAGAGATGGCCATGAAAACAAAAACAGAACTAAGTTTGGTTGTTACAATTTGGGCGTTATGCTTTTTGTCTACATCACAAGCGCAGATTCGCTCTGATTATGTAATAGCACAAGATTCATGGCAGCCTCAAATTGCTATCGACAAGTCTGGAAATCTTCACTTAACATGGTTGGAACGTGCCGGCGTGGGTTATGGATTATTTGATTCGTTAGGCCATCAGACAAGGACGCTTCAGCAGTTTGGAGGAGGGACTTTCACTTTTAATCCGAGGATTGCCGTAGGTGAGGAGTATGGCGTGATCGTCTTTGACAACGTGCATCCCACAGTCGAAGTTGGATTTGGTGGTTATCTAATAACAATTGACGGGGAGTACGTTTCATTCTTGGAAGTCTTAGGCGGTCTTGGCGATGACGCTCTCCACCCTGACGTGACGTTTTTGACTGATAGCACATATTTTGTGGTGTGGTCCGGAGGAGCTTTTGCACCTGGCGCCGAAGGCAACGACATTTTTGGGCAGATC
>JAUXJX010000253.1 GCA_030624545.1 Bacteroidota bacterium
AACCACCACTCGATAGAGATAAAGATTGCTCGGTAGGTACGGCGCATCGAATTCCTGGATATGTTTTCCCGGAGCTCGCTCTTCTTCTAACAGGGTCAATATTTCACGGCAGCCTGTTTGCCTCAGTAGTTCCGATCAAATAATCCTATAGACTCCTTCCGGAATGAAAGATTCCTCTTGACATTCCCGATAGTGTCATGCAATTTTTGGTAAAGCTACATGACCAGCAGTCACTGCAACGTTTTCACTCGATTCCAGGAGGTAATTCCAATGAAGCAGCGATATCTGAATGGAATGCTAATTGTGCTGTCCGGTTTGGTTTTCTTTTTCAGCGCCGACTCATCAGAAGCAAAAGAGAAATCAGAGGCGAAACTCAGATTTGCCATCTCCTTCACTGAAGATAAAAGCAAAGAACCCCTTGACGGCCGGGTGCTGTTCATGATCTCCACCGATGACAGCCGGGAGCCCCGGTTTCAAATCAACGATGGCGCCAACACGCAGCTCATATTCGGCATCGATGTGGATGGCCTGAAGCCGGGCGATACCGCCGTCATCGATGCCAGCGTGTTCGGATACCCGGTCAGGAGCATTTCAGAAATCCCCTCGGGAGAATATTGGATACAGGCTCTCCTGCATCTCTACGAGACCTTCCATCGCGCCGATGGCCATACCGTCAAACTCCCCATGGATCGTGGAGAGGGCCAGCATTGGAACCGGGCGCCGGGCAATATCTACAGCACGCCACAGAAGGTATTGCTCGATCCCCAAAAGGATGAAGTAATAAACATTACGCTGGATAATACAATCCCACCGATTCCTGAACCGAAGGATAGCAAGTATATTAAGCACATCAAAATTCAAAGCAAGCTGCTGACTGAATTCTGGGGCCGGCCCATGCATCTTGGCGCGGTTGTTCTGCTGCCCGAGGGATTCGATGAGCATCCGGAGGCACGCTATCCTCTCGTGATCAATCACGGCCATTTTCCCTATTCATTCAGCGGATTCCGCGAAATACCGCCTGACCCAGATCTTACACCAACCTATAGCGCGAGATTCAATCTTGAAGGCTATAACAAGATCGTGCAAGAACATACCTACCAATTCTACAAAGATTGGACAGGGCCGGATTTCCCGAGAGTGCTGGTCATCAAAATCCAGCACGCGAACCCTTACTATGACGATTCATATGCCGTAAATTCGGAGAACCTGGGTCCCTATGGCGATGCCATTACCTATGAGTTAATCCCACATATCGAAAAAGAATTCCGGGGGATCGGCAAGGGCTGGGCGCGTTTTCTTTACGGCGGTTCAACGGGTGGCTGGGAAGCCCTCGCTGTGCAGGTATTATACCCGGAGGACTACAATGGCTGCTGGGCGGCTTGTCCCGATCCGATCGATTTCCGCGCTTACACGATCGTGAACATCTACGATGATGAGAATGCCTACTATGTTGGCAGCAAATGGAAGCGCACACCAAGACCCGGCCGCCGCGACTATCTTGGCAAAGTCAGCGCAACCCTGGAAGAGATGAATCACCGCGAACTGGTTTTGGGAACAAAAAGCCGCTCGGGCGACCAGTGGGATATCTGGGAGGCGGTCTATAGCCCGGTTGGCAAAGATGGCTACCCAAAACGGATCTGGGATAAGATGACCGGCGAAATCGATCATGCAGTCGCAGAATACTGGCGCGAGAATTACGACTTGCGCTATATTATGCAACGTGACTGGAAGACTCTCGGCCCCAAACTGAAGGGAAAGGTCCGTATCTATTGTGGGGACATGGACAACTATTACCTGAACAATGCGGTCTATCTCACGGAAGAATTTTTGGAAAGCACAACTGATCCCTATTATGATGGTGAGGTCGATTATGGAGATCGCGCCGAGCATTGCTGGAACGGAGACCATGATCGCCCGAATGCCACTTCACGATTACGCTATCATCAGATGTTCATCCCGAGGATTGTGGAGCGGATTGAGAAGTCCGCGCCGGCTGGGGCGGATTTGAAGAGTTGGAGGTATTGATAATAGAACGCGGATTGCGTGGATAATGCAGATTCTCGCAGATCAATCCGTGGAAATCCGTCGAATTCGTGTCATCCCTGCCTGCGGCGGGCAGCCGTATTCCATTTATTTCTTCTTGGCAAGACCTCATGAAAAGAACTTCTTTTGGAACGATTTTGGGATTTATATTCCTCTTGACGCTCGTCTTTCCATTACGTGGAGCAGATCCTCCTCTCGTTCCATTGAAAACCGAAACTCCGCCAATCATCGATGGCGTGTTGGATGATCCGGTCTGGCAAAAGGCTCCATCTGTCACCGGCTTCAAGACATTTATACCTGATTTCGACCGCGACATGCCGGATAAGACCATCGCTTATTATGCCTATGATCGGGAAAATCTCTATTTTGCCTTCAAGTGCTATGACAGCGAGCCCGACAAAATAAAAACCTCCGTCACACGGCGTGACAACATGTATGCGGACGACTTCGTTTGCATCAACCTGGATTCTTTCAATGACCAGCAGGGTCTTTACGCCCTCTATGTGAATCCGACGGGCATCCAGGGGGACAGCAGGTTCGCAGCCGGCCAGGAGGATCGCAGTGTGGATTTTGTTTGGTACAGCGGCGGAAAAATTGATGATGACGGCTACTCAATCGAAATCCGGATTCCATTGAAGAGCATTCGCTTCGCAAACAAAGAGACCGTGGAAATGGGCATTCTGTTCGAGCGGAGGGTAAGCCGCCGGTCAGAACATTGCATGTATCCCCCAATGGATCCTGCGCAAGGATATGCTTTCCTTACCCAAATGCAGCGGCGACAGTTATCTCGGGGCTTTCTATACGGGCAGGGAGATTAAGAATGGCTTTAATCGAGTTGTGGGCACGGATGGACAGTTGCGGATCAACAAGTCAAGCATCTTCGGCTATCATGGCATCCTGTCAGACAGCAAGGAAAGCGGCCAATCGACAGAAGATGGCGGGCATGCGATCGGGCTTGACTATTCTTATGGTTCCAACAAATTGGGTATCGGCCTGGGATTCCATGACATCTCGGATGATTTCCACACCGAAACCGGGTTTATCACCCGCACCGGCATTTCAAAGGTGCGGGCGTCTGTGGGACCGAAGTTCTATCCGAATTCAAAGATCTTTCGCAGAATTGATCCAAGAATTTCGAGCCAGCAAACCAGGGACAAACCAAGCGATCTGTGGGAAACGGACAACACGGCATCACTGAGATTCATCTTTCAGGGGAACGCCAATATCTCCTTCAGTTATGAGCATTCCACCGAGGTGTTTCTGGCACAACGATTTGATACAAACGGATGGGGAATTGTGGGCGGCAGCCAGGTTACAAAAAAGCTTGCTATCAGCCTGTTCTACAACAAGGGTAAATCGATCCGCTTTTCTGAAGAACCCCTTTCAAGGAAAAGGAAGCGGGCTCACTGCGATCGTGTCTTACCAACCGTCGGGCAAGCTGAATGCATATATGAGCCTGACCTATGCCGATCTTTTTCGCGAATCCTATTCCGAGAAGATTTTTGAAGTCACGATCATTAGAAACAAAATCACCTATCAGATGAACCAATATCTCTTCTTCAGGGGAATCGTCGAGCACAACTCCCTCAGGAATACGCTGTTAACCGATTTTCTCGCTTCCTTTACCTATATTCCGGGAACGGTTCTGCATTTTGGCTATGGGTCGTTCTATGAAAAGATAAAATATGAAAATGGAAATTATATAGACAGCAACCGCTTCCTGGAGACCAGAAGAGGATTCTTCGCCAAGGCATCTTATTTGTGGCGGTTGTGAAATTGAGGAACACACCCCTGAATCCCCTCTCGAGACTGCGTCCTGAGCCAGTCGAAGGGGGGGACAGAAAATGCGAAAACATTTTCAGGGGTGTGTAAACTCATGAATAACACAACAATTCTACGACGTAACCAGGGGAAGGCAGATTCAAAGATGAAAATTCACTAAGAGTTCGTAATTCAAAACCACCCCAATGGCCAAATCGAATCCAACAGCACAATCACCCAAAGGCCTCGTCCGGCAGCTTGGTCTTTTCGATTCCATCATGATGATGATGGGAATCGTAATCGGATCCGGCATCTTTCTCACCACGGGGATCATCGCAGAAGCAGCACCTTCATCTACCCTGGTCTTGTTGGTTTGGATTCTGGGCGGCCTAATCACCCTGGCTGGAGCGCTAACTTTTGCAGAACTTGGCGCGGCCATGCCGGAAGCCGGAGGCCCGTATGTTTATTTGAGGAAGGCATACGGCCCACTCTCCGGATTCCTTTTCGGCTGGATATTGTTTCTGGTTGCCATGGGCGGCTCTATCGCGGCTCTCGGCGTCGCCTTTGCGGAATACTTTGGCTATTTCTTTCCCTCTCTGGCCACGGACAGA
>JAUXJX010000028.1 GCA_030624545.1 Bacteroidota bacterium
CGTCTGACTACGAATCAGAAGGTCGGCAGTTCGAATCTGTCCGGGCGTACCAGACAACTTCCCTTATTTTCAGAAATTTACTCTGTATCGGACTTTCAATCCTAATACCGTAGTTTCAACGCAATTCAGCAATTTTTGTGTAATATTTGTGATATGGGGAAAAGTCTATTTTTGTTTGAAAAGACTCAAGGGACTTAAGATCCCTCGTGGATTGTACCCACGTGCCGGTTCGAGTCCGGCCCTCGGCACTCTTTCCTGTATCTAAAGCCTTTGAATTGAGTTAATTACCACTACCAAACCAAACGAAAACAAACGTAAACAAACAGTTTTCGTCTATTTTGGCATGCTTTTGTCCCCAATTTGCCCCACACCTGCTTTGTCAAGTGCCGGCCATTGTCAGATTTATGCATAATCATACGGCTCACCAGAGAGCTTCCCATCTCTTTCTTCAAACCAGAGCAGCCTTGCCCACTCCTGTAATTTACTTAGATTAGTCGTCTTAGGAAACGGATTGTTCTTCCAAGGTGAATTCTGGAGGGTTGCCATAGCAAATGCTTCACAGCTTCTTCATGGATGTTAAAAAATGTATGAATACCAGATGGAATCAGAAATACCATAATGATCACGACAGAAGAATTCTTTCCAGGTTTCTTTTAGTCCCTCTCTGGGTTTTATGTCGATAATCTCGATTTGAGCGAGTTCAAAAGTCGGATTTTCTTTCCATGCATTGAGCAGTAGCTCCCTTGCTTCAACATCCGTCTGTGGAGCTGCATAACCGAAAATCGTTAGAAAGTATGTATGTTTAAGGAAATGCCTCAATTCGTTCCATTCTGCTTCAATAACAGGATGGTCGTTGTAATTTTTCTGTTTGACTGGATAGAGAAGCGGAGTCGATATGAGAGAATTCCCACATTTTTTCCAGACATTGCCTTAGGAAGTCTTGCTGGCGATATCCTGCAAAGATTTGTAAAACTCTCCATAGACTACGGCACGACAATTCGAATTGAGGGTGATCGCGCCTATTTTGAAATACCTGACTGATTGCTGCTCAGATAAGCTTCTACATCTCACTTCTTCCACCCAAATGCCAGGAGTCTTCTTGTTGTATGCTTAGTTCAACTGGCAATCTTGTGAAAAAGCTTGCACTCGAAACAAGATATGTATATCATATACAATAATCAGATACCGTATATCAAAGACGGTAGCAGGATAAAATTCGCCAAAGTTAGCGATAAATCGGTGCTTTCATAAAAACAAATTCCTATCATAGCAAATGACAAGAACCGATTTGGTGAGACTAAGTATATTGACTTTTCTTGCAGGATAGGAGGGGAGAATCAAAATGATGCTATCGAAGATATTTCATCTCCATCGGAATGGTCACATAATGACGAGTTTTTATGTTGTATTGCTTTTCGTTGTAGTGGCTGTTTTCGGCCTGTGTTTTGAGGTGCAGGCCACCGAGGTTTCAAATGACTCTGTCTTCCCGGGGCTGAAATGGCGATTCGTCGGACCGATGCGTGGGGGCCGAGTCAATGCTGTAGTTGGCCATCCGACGAACAAAAACGTCTTCTATGCCGGATATACCGGCGGCGGCGTTTGGATGACTCCTGATGCGGGCAACAACTGGGTCAACCTTTCCGATGGTTACATTAAGAAAGGATCCATCGGTGCGATTGATATTTCACAAACAAATCCTGAGATTCTTTATGTCGGTACGGGGGAGCACGCTCTTCGCGGTGACGTCTCCCACGGCGATGGAGTTTATAAATCCATGGACGGCGGTGAGAGCTGGACCAATGTCGGATTGAAAGACACCCGCCAGATCTCGCGGGTCATCATCCATCCTACTAATCCGGAGATCGTGTATGTTGGTGCGATCGGTCATTTCACTGGTCCCAATCAGGAGCGCGGTATCTTCCGCACCAAGGATGGCGGCGCCACCTGGGAGAAAATTTTGTACGAGAGTGAAAATGCCGGAGTGGTTGATCTTGAAATGGACAGAAAGCGACCCCATCTTCTCTACGTGGCGACTTGGGAGGTCAGACGTTATCCCTGGGGAATCCGCAGTGGCGGGGAAGGTAGCAAGATTTACCGTTCGAAGGACAGCGGCGATACATGGGAAGATATTTCCCTAAATCCCGGTCTGCCTCGAGCAAAGGTTCGTGAACGAATTGGCTTGACGTTGACTGAAGCAAAGCAAGGCCGAGTCTATGCACTGATATCATCGGATGCGGGCAGAGGGCTTTATCGGACGGATGATGGCGGCGATACGTGGAAATTCATGACTGATGACATTCGTTTGTTCGCCCGAACCTACTACTATATGCACATCACTGCGGATCCCAGTGTTGCGGATCGCGTGTATGTGTCAGCTGAAGAGCTTTTTGTTAGCGAGGATGGCGGTGAAAGCTTTAGGGACATCAATTGGGTTTTTAGCGACCACCATGATTTTTGGATCGATCCCAATGACAGCGACCGAATCGTCGATGGCCAGGACCATGGTGCATTGATCAGCTTGAATCGAGGAAAGACCTGGAGCGGCAATCACAATCAGCCTACGGCTCAAATCTACACGCTGACCATTGACAATCGATTCCCCTACTGGCTTTATGGCTCCCAGCAAGATTGGGGATCGATTGCGGTCTCGAGCCTGCCGCTCGGATCCCGTAACCGCCTCGCCTATGAATATGAAACGGCGCGTTCGGAGGCCGGGTATACCGCGCTCGACCCAGATAATCCGGACGTGCTTTATGTCAGCGATCATCACTGGATGTACAAACATGATCGCCGGACCGGCTATGATCAGTTCATCTCGCCCAGCGAAGAACTCTATTATGGTTGGGGAACAGCGGATCAGAAATACCGTTTTTTCTGGACCTTCCCGGTGATCTATTCACAACACAGCGGAGCGCTTTACACCGGCTCGCAATATGTCCACAAATCGACCGATGAGGGCGACAGCTGGGAAGTCATCAGCCCTGATCTGACGGAGGCCGAGCCGGAGACGCTGGAAAAAACGCCTCTTTACGGCCGTGATACATCGGACAACGCTCCTTATTGGGGGCCGCTGACCCGCGACAGCAATGGTGACAATTGGAACGCCACCATTTATACGATCGCCGAGTCTCCGCTGAAGGCAGGTCTCATCTGGACGGGATCCGATGACGGGCTCATCCATATAACAAGGAATGACGGCGGCTCTTGGGAAAATGTTACGCCCACAGACCTCCCGAAGCGCACGGTCATCTCCCGCATCGACGCATCGCCTTTTGATGAGGGAGGCGCCTATGTTGCAGCGACGCGCTTCAAGGTCGATGACTTCACACCGCTCATTTATGAGACGAACGACTATGGCAAGACGTGGACCAAAATAACCCATGGTATCGAAGAAGACGATTTTGTTCGGGTCGTTCGTGCTGATCCTGAAAAACGCGGCGTGCTGTTTGCCGGAACAGAGACAGGTGTTTATTACTCGATAGATGAAGGGGCAAATTGGACACGCCTCCAAAACAACTTGCCGCATGTTCCAGTTTACGACATGCAAATCAAAGGCGGTGACATCGCCATCGCGACGCATGGCCGCGGATTTTGGATCCTCGACGACATTTCGGTTTTCCAACAGATGGCCGATGCGCCGGAAGGAACGCACCTGTTCAAACCGAGGGACGCTTACCGCTATCGCCCGCTGCGCAACGTCCCGGCGTTGGCATCTCCGGCGCCCTATGGTGTGTTCGTCAATTACAATCTCGAACTTCCGGCTCAGTATATCGAATTGCGCTTCAAGGAGGCGGATGGCAAACTCATCCGTACATTCAAAGACGTGCCAAACAAAGCGGGGTTGAATCGCTTTATATGGACCAATCAACGGTATCCAGGTGCAGAGGAGTTGGAAGGCCATCCAACCCGCGCAAGCCGCAATATCGGCCCATATGCACTGCCCGGCGATTACCAAGTGGAATTGGTGGCTGACGGCGCAAGCTTCATCCAATCTTTTTCATTGGTGAAAGATCCGAACTCATTGGCCTCTAGCCAAGATCTCCAAGAACAATTCGAGTTTGTCTCGTCCGTGCGCGACACGATCACGCATATCAATCGAACCGTTCTGGCGATCCGCGATATCCGGGCCGGCATTTTAGATCGAGCGGTAGCGTCTTCGGATCTGGCAAACAGAGTCGAAGACCTGAATGATAAGCTTTATCGTTTAGAAGATGTGCTTACGGCCTACACCGCGGTTTATCGGATGGAATACCACGCTAAGGCGACAAAGCTTGACGACAAGCTATACAATTTGGCGGGACACGCGCTGCGCGGCGACGCCCGTCCCACCAAGGCTCAAAAGGAATTGTTCCAGGAACACAAGGCGACCTATAACACCGTTCGCAATGGAGTTCGCCGTTTCTTGGAAAAAGATTTGGCGGCTTTTAACGCCGCGGCGAAGTCAGCGGGATTAGAGCCGGTGTCGATACCAGCCCATTTTGGCCCAGGCTTCAACGCCCCTCTGTAGAAATTGTGCGTCCTCGTATTTTTATTCTGCGCTTGGAGGGGCGCAATAAACAGCACAGCAATCAAACAAAATCCATTCAAAACGCCTATTACAAACCGACAAAGATGCTATTTCATGAGATATCCTTTATGAAGAATTTTTTCATTCTTTCTACTATGATTTCTTCTTCCGGTGAGCGGAGGAAAAAGGTGTCGATCAACCGCCATTCTTTATTTGTATAGTAGTCGTAATAGTGGGTATCCCTAAGAAAGATTGGAGGGTCATCTGCTGCCATAGCATTATCCAGGTCCAACGCGGTCAGACCGAGTTCTTTCTGGTCCCATTCGACCAAGACACGGGGCACGTGAGGCATCATCGGGTGTTCATGAAAGGTTTCATCATTTGGAATAATGATAACATTTATACCCTGTATGCCACTGAGTTCTTTACGAAAATATTCGGCAGTTTTCATTTGTTTCTCGTAGAGCTGATCCCCTTCATTGACAAATATTTCTAAAGCAACCACCAGGCCAACGATCTGTTCTTTGCTTATCTTATGCCCCCGTCCCCAACCATGATGCGGAAAGGTGTTGTTGCGGATGGATGCGATAATTTCCTTTCCTTTTTCTCCTCCCAGCAACATCCCTGTATTATTGGGCGCCCCAATGGCCTTCCCGCCACTGAAACACACAATATCAGCTCCCATATCGGTGAACTTGTGAAGATTCGAGACAGGAGGAAGTTCCGAGGCAGCGTCCACGACTACAGGAAGATCATGCTTTCTCCCTGCCTCTACGACTTCTTCGAAAGGTACGATTCCCCTGGGGACATTGTTATAAGAGAAAGTATAAGAGAGGCAGCAGGTCCGGTCCGTTATGGCGCTCTCCAGTTCTCTTTTGAAAGACTTAAGCACTCCAGCCTGCCCGTATTCAACAATTTTGGTGCCGGGAATGATCCACTGGGATGCGTAAGCTGTGTAATGTCCTCGAGGCATCACGACTTCGTTTCGCATGCCCTCAGTATGGGGAAGTTTCAGCCACTTTCCAAGATCACTGCCTGCGATACATCCTGCTACCGCCAATTCAATGGCTGCGCCCGCACCGCCTGTGAAGTGAGCATCTTTCACTTTGCACAACCCAGCAATTTTTTCGTCGGCTTTGGCACAAAGCTCATGCATATCAACAAAGGTCTTGGCCACCTCGTTCATTGCGTTCAGAACGCGTTCATCAATCCAGTTCCCTCCAACAGTGGTGGACCAATTTTTTGCGTTGATCCAAGACCTCACCCCTAAAATCGTCTAATACTTTACTTCTGTATGAATACTCCACTTTTATGTACCTCCTTTCCAGTCAATCTGACTCATTATAATTCTGATATTCGATACCTATTCTTTGTATATCTTTACCACGGCTTTCCCATCATCAAGAATAAAACCACGATACATCCCTTCGCCAGTAAATGACATGGCAACATCGCCGTTTTTGTTGATGGCAATAGCGCCCCCTGCGCCGCCGAGCTCTACCAATTCCTTCATGAGCGCATAATCCACAGCTTCTTTCAGGGCCATGCCTTTATAAGCTATAAGCGCTGAAATTTCTTTACTCGTAAGCAGCACCATGTGGTACTCACCCAGACCTGTAGTGGAAACAGCGCAGGTCTGATTATTTGCATAGGTGCTGGCGCCAATAATAGGAGAATCACCGACCCGTCCCGGTCTTTTCTTGACTCTTCCGCCAGTGGATGTGCCTGCTGCCAGGTTTCCATTTTTATCCAACGCAGCGGCACCTACAGTACCAAATTTGTCCTCATTATTTTCTTTTTGTTTCTCTTTGAGTTTTCCTCCATAGGGCACATCTTCTTTTAACCGGCGCTGAAGAGAGTTCCATTGTCTTTCTGTATAGAAATAATCGGCAGGTCTTAATTCTACTCCCTGTTCTTTAGCAAATGCCAGTGCTCCTTCTCCAACTACTAAGACATGGGGTGTCTTCTCCAATATCAGTCTGGCAAGGCTAATGGGATTCTTCACAAATTTTACCGCCCCAATCGCACCTGCCCGGAGCGTCTTCCCGTTCATGATTGAAGCATCCAGTTCGTTCGTTCCGGCGTTTGTGAAACTTGCTCCTTTTCCAGCATTGAACAGAGGTGAATCCTCCATGATACGAATCGCTGCCTCCACTGCATCAATACCGTCTCCACCAGCTTTGAGGATTTCATATCCCTCAGACAACGCTTCTTTAAGCTTGTTCTTGTAAGCCCTTTCGAGCTCAGGATTTTTTTCAAATTCTATTCTGTCTCTGGCGCCACCACCTCCATGAATTACGATTCCAAATTTGGAATTTTTGTCATTTTTTGAACCATTTGAACAATTAAGCAAAGGAAAAAGTACCAGGAGCATCAGAATTCCTGACAAAATAAGATTGTTGCTAAACCTTGGTAGATTATTCATATCCATACCTCCGTGTTTTTTTAATTCACAATTGTATTTTGCGAATTGCATTTATAGTTTTCCCCCGAACCTAAGCTTGAATGTTTGATACCGTCCCTTTGCTTGAGCTAACAGGTTCTTGAACTCTTTGGTGCCACGTATATTATCAAGAAAGGGGTCGTCACTAATATAAGGAAAATTAAAAAATCCGCTCTCGATGGATTTCTTTAAATTTCTTAGAGCATCCTCTTTTTTACCAATTAACGCGTACAAGTGAACAAGACGATATCTTCTTTCGCCATCGACAATATTTCTTTCCTCAAGTCGTTTAACAATTTTAAGAACACGCTCATTATTCCCAAGCGATGCCTCTTTATAGGCTTGACCAAATGTGCTCCAGATGCTTGATTTGTCGATGTTAAAGGCAGAGTCGAAAAGGGCGACTGCCCTCTCTATCTTTTTGGAATATAAATAAATCACCCCGCCGTAAAATAATTTTTTTTCGTCAGCAGGTTTTTGATTCTGCCTGAGGTAATGCATCATTTTTTCATGTGAGGCAAGTGCTGTTTTATATTTTTTTTGATAAATCAACGATTTTGTAATTTGGCTCTGGGCACTAACCAAATTCAGAAAACTGGAATCCAGCCTCTGCGAAAGTTTATAGAATTGGATAGACTCATCCATAAGTCCAGCATACCGAAAGATGTATCCGAGCCCTGAGTAAAAACTTGGAATATTGGGATATATATTCAGAGCATTTTGAAGGAGCTCTACAGATTCTTCGGACTTGCCTGTCTTCGCATAGAGCGAACTGAGATAGCTGAAAGCTTGTGGTAATTCTCCATTCATCCTGAAGGCGCGACGCAGCGTTCTTTCTGCTGATCTATGATATCCTCCCCTGCCTCCAATCTTACCGGCATACTGAAGGTAAGCATAGCCCAGGTCAGCAAAAGCCAGCGTAAACGTTGGATCGAGTTCAATGGATTTTTTTAAAAGCTGGATGCGAGAAGTCCAATCAGCCTCCTTTGATGGCTCTATTGCTACGGCTCTGAGATAATACTCGTATGCCAAAGGATCTCGGGGAATGTCTTTCTTAAGTCGGCGATTCTCCGCCGGTGAAAATTGCAGCTTTAAACCTCTAATAATTTTCTTACAGATAGAATTCGGTACTGTATAAATATCTGTATTCCTCACCTCTAAAGAATGCTCCCAGATTACTTCTTTATCAGGAATATAGTGGAGTTGGACATCTATCTGGAAGCGGTCACCTTTCTTCTGATGGTTTCCTGTGATTATATATTCTACGTCCAACTCACGTGCAACTTCCTGTAAGTCAAATTTCGAGCTACCATATTTTCTGACGGCATCTGAAGGACGTACAACAACACCTTTAATATAAAATAGTTTTTCGATTATCTGATCAGTAATAGCAAATCCGAGAAACTCTGATTCTGAATCCATCCGAACACAGTGTAACGGAAGGATGGCAAGTTTTTTAAAGTTACTATTGGTTCTCGATTCGTCTTTACCAAAGAATGACATACAGAGAGCTATACTTATGAAAGCCAGCAGGATAATGGCCTTGAAAATGAATGATGGAATCTTTTTCCACATAATCGAAAGATCTCTGAAGAGCTATTTCAATTGGTTGCCCCAGTTGAGAGCCTCACAACACCAATTCCCTCCCGTAGATCAATTGTTGTTCCAAAGGGCTTGGAGAGGCGCTTCAGATCTTCAATAATCTTTATGCTTAGATCTCGATCGGCAAACATAGGGCGGCCACGCTTTGTCCGGAACTTTCCAAAACCTAGCGAAACAGGGTAAAGCTTGATTTCTATCAGTTTTTTCTCCCTCCAGCATGGAACAGCGATGACCGACTCCCAAATTTCAGGGGTTACAGGACGCCCCTTACGGCCAAAGTCATAGCGAGCGTCGTTGAAGTCGGCCACATGAGCATTGGATCCAAGCTTGTAACGTTCATAATTCTCATAGGGAAGCCGCAAGAGGGTTTGATTTTGATAAATAAAATTACCCAGACTGTAGAAGATGGGCTTTCCTCTGTAAATCTCAATCCCTCGTAACACATGAGGTCCATGTCCAACAAAAACATCTGCCCCTGCATCAATCATTGCCCGAGCAAAGGTGACCAAAAACTTTGCTGGGACAGAGCGATTCCCATCGCCTTCGTGGGCATGAATTGTCACTATCGTTAGATCCGCAAGCCGGCTAGCGTTTCGAACCACGTTAGCAATTTCTTCGAGGTCCTCCTGATGGAGTGTAGTTCGGGCCTCGGGTTTGTCTCCTACTACAAAGTCATGGTCAAAAAATTTCAGCTTATTGCCACTTTTCGGTGGTTGCAGCCCAGCTCTTTCAAGAATCCGCCGAAGCATTTCGAGTTCCTCATGCGTGACCACGTAAACTGTTGAATATCTGAGAGGATTCAACCCCGGCCGCGCCGGAATATCGCCGCGGGATTTCCCGGCACGCGAGTGTTCCTTAAAGTATGAAGCGCAGGAAATCAAGGCCACTCTGGCCTTTGCGGTTTCAAGGAACTTAGCCTCCCGCGCTTCTGCCAAGCTTTCTCCCACTCCTGCCTGGACCAGGCCTGCTTCGGCTGTGTGTTTTGTGGTCAGGCGCATGCCTATTACGCCATAGTCGCCAGTATGGTTATTGGCGCGGGAGACCATGTCGAAGCCGGCCCAGGCCAATTCCTTAGCCATCGCAGGAGCGGCCCTCATGTAAGTGCCTCCACTCTCATGCATAGGGTAGGGTTCATAGTCATGAAATAGCATCTCCAGGTTCGTAAAGGCTACATCCGCTGAGCGGATGAGCTCGATCATCTTGAGAAATTCGGGCTCTCGGTAAACCGACAGCCTCATAGTAATGATGGAATCACCGGTGAGAGCCATGGTGAAAGTATCTTCCTCATAAGGCTTTTGGCTCCATGCAACTGGGCTTAAAAAGAGCCATGATGAAAGTGCTATTGCGTATGAGATAAGGAAGCGTTTCATGAAATCCTCCATGATTCAATTGCTGAGATCATATCCGGCACCTGTATTTTTCTTTTCTTTCTCATTAAGGTTCTACTTGCTTATCATAGCAAAGAAAAACATTAACATATTTTTCAAAAGCCGGAAACTTTTGCGTTGCACAAACAGGAAATTATCACGTTGCAGTAACATGCGTCTTAAGAGTCGTCCGTGATCTTATTATGAACATGTTTTTTCTCAGAATGTGCTATGATCGCTGTTCCCACCATATCGCCCATGCAGTTTGTGGTCGTAGTGGTCATGTCAATCAACCGATAGATGCCTCCGACAATTGCAGCAATTTCAAGAGGCAAATTAAAAGCCTTGACAAAAATGAGAGCGATGACCAATCCGCCACCAGGAATACCTCCAGCCCCAGTCGAAAGCAACAAACCA
>JAUXJX010000294.1 GCA_030624545.1 Bacteroidota bacterium
CTGCACCCGCAGCGATTCTTGCGAATAGCAGCTCCTGTTTCTGGTCAATGCGGGGCATAAAAACGCTCTTCAACAAATCATGTGAAACAGACGTGGAGATGACCAAGAGCAATCCGGCGGCGGTGGACAGAGCTGCTGCCAGGCCCCCGGCTGCAACAAGGGCGATTACCCAATTCGGCAGTTTGGCGATTTCAGGATTGGCCAATACCATAATATCGCGATCGACCGTAACTTCATTTTCAGTGGGTGTGCCCGCTCCGGAAAAATTTTCGCCAACGTATTGCAGCCTGCCATCCTCGTTCTTATCTTCCCACTCCACCAGCCCGGTTTTCTCCCAGTTTTTGAACCATGTTGGTACTTCCTCATAGGTTTTGTTGTGAACGCTGTTAATGAAATTTGTGCGGGCGAAGGCGGCAACCGCTGGTGCAGTCGTGTACAGGATAGCGATGAAAAACAGGGCATAGCCGGCAGACAATCTGGCATCTGAAACTCTTGGCACGGTGAAAAAACGGATGATAACATGAGGGAGCCCGGCAGTGCCAACCATCAGGGCCGCCGTTATGCAGAAGATATCCAATTTCCCTTTGACACTGGTTGTGTAGGCGCTAAAACCCAATTCTCTGTTGAGCGCATCCAGCCTATCGAGAAGATAAGTTTCCGATCCATTCAAGTGACTACCAAAGCCTACCTGGGGGAGGATGTTATTGGTAAGTAAAATTGAGATGAAAACTGCCGGAACCATGTATGCAAAAATCAAAACACAATATTGCGCAACCTGGGTGTATGTGATACCTTTCATGCCGCCAAGCACGGCATAAAAGAAAACAAACGCCATGCCGATTAGCACGCCGGTCTTAATATCAACTTCAAGGAATCGAGAAAAGACGACGCCAACGCCTCGCATTTGTCCGGCAACATATGTAAAGGAAACAAAAATGGCACAAAAAACCGCGACGAGCCTTGCCGTTTGGGAATAGTATCGCTCGCCAATAAAATCCGGCACCGTAAATTTTCCGAACTTTCGGAGATAAGGCGCCAGCAGAAGCGCCAGTAGAACATAGCCGCCGGTCCATCCCATGAGATAGACACTGCCATCCCGACCCATGAATGAAATGATTCCTGCCATTGAAATAAAAGAGGCGGCGGACATCCAATCTGCGGCGGTTGCCATTCCGTTTGCCAACGGCGATACGCGTCTGCTGGCGATATAAAAATCACCTGTGGATCGCGCTCTCGACCAAATTGCAACAGCAATATAAATTGCGAAGGTGACAAAGACGGTTATGTAAGTCCAGGCTTGAATTCCCATACTAGCCATCACCTTTTTTCATGCACGTCATATTTCTTGTCCAATCGATTCATTAGCCAGACATACACAAAGATTAGAATCACGAATACGTAGATCGAACCCTGCTGGGCAAACCAGAATCCCAATTTAAAGCCGGCGAAGCGAATACCGTCTAATTCGTCAACCAGGAGGATGCCAAATCCGTAAGAGACGATAAACCAAATACACAAAAGCACCGCAAGATATCGGAGGTTCTTGCGCCAATAGGCTCTTACGCCAGGATTGCTCTCTTGACTACTTTTATCCATTTTTTCTCTCTCGAAATTATCCCTCTCGAATATGATGAGATTATCACCATTCTGCAGCAGAATCAAGTAAAGTGATTGCCTCTTACAAGAGATTTATTGATTCAAGAAAGAGGAACCCTAACCTCTACTCAATGACTGCCTTCGAAAAAGCTGCCGTCAACTCCACCGTACGATAGAACGTCAGAGAAGCTTCCCTCTTTAAGATTATTTAAGGCAGCGCTTCGCCCTTCGACGGAGTCAATCCTGAACTACAGTGAAGGGCTCAAGACTCCGTTCGACTGAGCTCACGACAAAGCCTCGTAATGGCACACTGGACTTTTTAGACAACCCCAATGAGGGAAAGATCCCAAAGCTCATCGCACCACAGGCAACCTGATCTGCGAGAGATGGCTGCGAGAATGGTGCACCGAATTGTGCGCCACAACCCCTTCCGTCTCATCCCAATTGTTGCCGCCCGTATTTAGGTTGCGGGTGAACCTCGGAAAATTGCTGCTCGAAACCTCAATCCGGATGCTGTGCCCCTCGGCGAAGTAATTGCTGGTCGACATCGGACTGACCTGAAGCTCGTAGACTTGACCTTCTTCCATGAGAACTTTCTCGTCGTAGCCCTCGCGATAGCGCGCACGCTGGATCGTCTCATCCAGGTTGTAGGCTTTCCCGTCGGGGTATACGTCGAGCAGCTTCACGGTGAAATCCGTGTCCCTCGCATCTGACGAGACGTAGAGCGTGATCTCAATTGTCCCGCTTACCTCGACGCCTGTCTCCAAGGGCTCGGTGGTATAGACAAGGATGTCATGGCGGGTTTCCTTTTCTCTCTGATCGAAAGAGCCGCCCCGAATAGCGTTGCCGGTGCAGCAGACGTTTCCGCCATAAGACGGAACCGGATCGAATGGATCATAGGTGAAAGAATCGGCGTTATCTTCGGGTCCGGGCAGGTTCGTCGTGAGCCTGCCGTCGCCGGAGAGGCTGTTCGCCTTTCCGCCGCTCTCGAGATAATAGGTCACCATTTCAGCGCCTTCCGGGGGCCACGTCGAGGATGACTGCCATTTGTTCAGGCCCATGGTGTAGTACTGGACCTTCGGTGTCCTGTCGGTAACGCCATTTTTTTCACCTTTGAGCCAGTAGTCGAACCAGTCATAGATCAAACCAGTGTAATCGAAGCGGGCATCGCCAAGATCGCGTTCTCCGACGATGGTCGGGTTTTGTGTACGAAAGTAGCCGCAGTGGGTCGTCGGTGCGATCACTGCAAATTGATTGTTGGCGATTTCCGGATCGGTAGCATTGTTCCTCACATGATTGAACAGCGCCAGGTTGGGGCCGGTGGAGACGTCATACCAGGACATGAACCAGATGCTGGGCACGCCGAATGGCATGTCGTCATGGTAAAGGCCGCCTTCGTACCAGGCCGGATCGTCGGGAGTTCTTTTTATCATGTCCTCATAAATTCCTTTCGGCCCCTGCACACTCTTCATGATGTCCACGAGAGGAAGGTGTCTTAGCGCCTGCGGCCAATCCACTCTCGGCATTTCGGGCGCCAAATCGAAATATCTCGATACGCGTATGAGGTCTTCGCGGGACATATCCCTGGGAAACATGGGCCGCTGGTTGTTCTGGTTACCGTACAGCCAAGCGGCAAACAGCATCTGCTGGGCGCCGCCGCGATACCAGTTTCCCTGTTCGTAAAACTCGCCGACTCGGCCTACACCAGCGCCGAATCCCATGGGCACCAAAGCGGCATGCGCCGGATGGTCGAGGGCCGCTACACCCATCTGCCACTCCGCAGTCGAGGAGCACCCGAGGGTCCCCACCTTGCCGTTGGACCACGGCTGCTCCGCCATCCAGGATAGGGCGTCATAGCCGTCTGTCGTGGGCGGGCCGAGGATGTCCCATTCGCCCTCCGAGAAGAACCGCCCGCGTTCGTTCTGAACGACGTAGGCGTATCCCCTCTTAACCGCCTGCCACGCAGATCTCATACTACGAGTGCGTAGTTTCCCGTCCCGGTAAGAGTTGAAGTTATAAGGGGTCCTCGAGAAGATTATCGGTACCGGCTCCTCAGTGTTTGGGCGATAGACATCGGTCGCGAGCCTGACGCCGTCGCGCATCGGCACCATGAGCTTTCGCTCAATGATTGCAGATGATTTGAGGGAGTCTACGAATGTTTCCTGTGCTGAGACAGGGCGGACGACCGCTGCGATGGCGGCGCCCACGATGATCAGATTGCGGACGATTTCATTCATTGTGTTTACTCCTTGATTCGTGCGTATTCACGCCAATTTGTAAATGGGTGGCGGATAGCTGTCAGGATTATACATGGTCGAGCAATGAATGTCAAGGGAATTCCTGATGTGAGGCTGTTATTGTCAAAATCACCTACGAATGGAGGTGAGATAATTCAAAGTCGCTATTTCTGCTACTAAGAATGAGACTCAATC
>JAUXJX010000346.1 GCA_030624545.1 Bacteroidota bacterium
AGAGTCCCGGCCGCATGACCATGACTCCGGAAGAAAC
The DNA here is from genome assembly GCA_030624545.1 of Bacteroidota bacterium. GTDB lineage: Bacteria > Zhuqueibacterota > JdFR-76 > JdFR-76 > DREG01 > JAUXJX01. The sequence continues at coordinate 38 of JAUXJX010000346.1, forward strand.
CGCGGCGAGCAAAAAAGTGCCGGTTAATGTGGACACTCTAGAAACCTACTTCACAAAGCGCAGGCAGGTCGGTTTCAGAAGGGACTTACATGGGTTGATGCGGGGCGAGGTATATAATTTTGTAGATGGCAAGCGCAACTATTATGATATCTACAAGGCGGTTTTGGCCGAATCGATGGCGGCAGGCTCATGGTATTATGGCACCGTTACGCTTGATGCAGTTGTCGGTCTGCTGGATGCGGCTGTCGAGGCAGGCGTCGTGACATTGGAGTAGGCACGGGTGGTAAACGGCCCGACTGAATTCACACAGCCGAGGATCAAGACCAAGGCGCAGAACTGATCTGTCGCCATGTTTTCCCCTCTTGAGAGGGGTGCCGCGCAGCGGCGGGGTGTGTTATGTGCGCAAATAGAATCCTTCTTTTGGATTGAGGAGGCCGCATGGCCCATCAAGTAAAGTTCACCATTCCACTTCGAAGCCTTGCGAGGGCAGATGTGGAATTCCAGGTGAAAGAGGATGGAATCATGCTGGGTACGCTGATGATCTCTAGAGGATCGTTGGTTTGGTTTCCAGCAAATACACGGAACGGCCGCAAAATGGATTGGGGGAAATTCGCCAAATTGATGGAACAAGAGGCGACCCTGATCGAGCGGAGATAAGGCACGAGAGCCTTCAAAAAGGAAGAGGCGGTAATCCCTTGCTCCACATTCTTAATGGCGATGCCTCTGCAGCCGTGCTGAGGCAATCCAATTCAGAAGGCCACCTTCTGCCGTGGCGTGAGGCTTTGATTGATGGACCGGCGCCCCGGGTTGCCACAGATGACGAATGGATTTCCATTCGGGCTGAACATCTTGCCGGAGAGTGGTAGAAGATACTTCATTACATCTGTGAAAATCATTTGAAAAGGACTATTTAACGCCCTATATTTAGACCTAAAAATAGGCTTTAATATGGAGTAGAATTATGAAACAAATCAGTATTTCGAACGACATCGTCCCAATTGGCGAATTCAAGACGAGTATTTCTAAATGGCTCAAGAGTATTCGTGATACCGGGCATCCACTTGTGATCACGCAGAACGGGAAACCTGCCGGGGTTTTACTGTCTCCATCTGAGTATGATGCCCTGGTTCATGGGAAAAATTTCATAGATTCAATCAATCGAGGGCTCGCCGATGCGGACTCACGGAATGTCTATAGGACTGAAGAATTGCAGGAGGAATTACAAAAGCGTCGAATGCAGAGGGGATCTAAGTGAATGTCATACCGGTCAACCTTGCGTTCATGAAAAAGATCTATGCCAGTACGAACTTGAAAAAGCAATCAAGAAAAGTGAAGGTAAGCTAAATGTTACTGCTTGGCTTAATGGCATGATATAGCCAACCAGCAAATCATCCCTGCCGATCGCAACAGCGGATTGCTTCTTTTGAATTCCATGGTGGTTTGGCTCGGGTTTTATTTATCACGTTTGGCTTTCTGTTGCGTCGGCTGATCTCCAAAGTTGTTGTCTTTCATGATTAGAGTCGACAATCTGGGTAAGATATTCAAGGACAAAAAACGGGGCGAAGTTCTTGCGTTGCAAGATGTTTCGTTCCGGGTGAAGGAAGGTGAGATCTTTGCACTCCTGGGCCCGAATGGCGCTGGCAAGACCACGACCCTGCGAATTCTCTCAACCTTAATTAGGCCCACTTCCGGTGATGCATACATCTCCCAATTCTCTGTTCAGAAGCATAAAGAAGATGTGCGAAAATTGATTGGCGTGGTTTCCTATGAAACCGGTGTTTATGAGCGAATGACGCCTGTGGAGATCGGCTATTACTTTGGCAGATTGAACGATATTGATGATGCGGAAATCGGGAAAAACCTGGAATACATATTTCATTTACTACGCATGCGGGATTTTGTGGATCAGCGCACAGAGACTTTTTCTTCCGGAATGAAGCAAAAGACCGTCATTATGCGGGCGCTGGTGACCAACCCGCAAGTCCTGATTTTTGACGAACCGACTTCCGGATTGGATCTTCTCACGGCGAAGAATGTGATGGATTATATCAGGCTTCTCAGGGAAAATGGGAAAACCATTCTCTTCTCCACTCACATTCTCTGGGAAGCGGAAAAGTTGGCGGACAGGATCGGCATCATTCATAAAGGGGATCTTGTCGAAAATGGAAGCTTGGAAGTATTGCGTCAGAAAACCGGCAAAAGAGATCTCGAGGAAATTTTCTTTTCGATTGTGGGAGCAAAGAATGATTTATTATTGGCCACAGAGGCACCGAGATCACAGAGGGTATAGAACTCCGTGTCCTTTGTGGTTCCGTGGCGCACTTATTAAAACATTGATCTGACAAGAAAACATGCAAAGCAAAACAATCCTAGTCTTTTCCAGAGAAATCAAGGTCATGTTTCGCGACCGGCGGCTGATCGTCGGTGTGCTGCTGGTCTCCCTGGTTCTTATGCCCTTCCTGATGGGGTTCATCGGCAATATCGATCGTATGCTCGGTTCGGATGACACCCCGGTTGACGTTCTGGTTTTCGTCGAGGATGACCGGGTCTTTGCGCTGCTTCAGAAAATAGAAAATGTGAGAATTTTCGGCAGTGACGATTTGATGCACGACCTAAAAGACCCTTACTTCACGATCACCAAAGATGAGAACATATTCAAAATTCATGGAGATGGAACAGATCCGAGATTGAGCCGTGTGCTGCAGGAAATCAGACAAGAATTCGAAAGCTGGAAGGAAACATTGGTGCTTGAGAGGCTGGCACAGGCCGGCCTGCCTAAGGATGCCCTCAGTCCCTTTGCTGTGGAGTTCGTTGACATGGCCGATGAAGGAAAAGAGTCGGCCTTGGTTTTGGGGCTGCTGGTGCCTTACCTGGTTATCATTTTGTTGGTGGCCAATTCCATTCGCGCCATATACGTAGCGGTCGGAGAGAAGCAGGACAATACACTGGCTTCCCTTTTGGTTTCATCAGCGCCGCGGCGTGCCATCGTGCTGGGCAAGAGTTTCGCGATCATGACGTTCTCCATACTCTCCTCCGTTTTACTGATCACAGGGATGGTGCTCTTCGCAAACCTGGGTTTTTCCATAGACAGCTCCGTGAGCGATATCAATTTTAGCTTGTCCATCGGCCAGATAATTGAGCTGCTCATCAACATAATTTCTGTCTCGCTGTTCGTCTCCTCGATCATCATGTTCCTGGGCACCTATGCGCGAAATTCCAGAGAGGCCGGCATTTATACCTCACCCTTAATATACATCACCATCATCCTGGCTGTGTTCTCAATATCAAGATCCACCTTCAGCACAAAGGTGTACCTCGTCCCAATTCTGGGTAACGTTCTGGCAATGAAAGATTCCTTTTTGAATTCTCTTTCCTGGCTCAATCTGCTCCTTCCAGTCGCTTCTAACTTGTTGCTGTTTTCTTTGCTTCTTTGGGGCTCTGTCAAGTTATATAATAAGGAAAGCGTACTTTTCAGAAGTTGAGGACATCAAATATTGGTAGATCGTCAAGCACAAAAACGCCCGAGCGGAATAACAATCATCGCGATTTGGTATTTCTTTCTGGCCCTTTACAACCTGAGCGGCTTGGTTGGCATTACGGCCGGTCTAGCCGGTCTGTGGCCTTTTGCCCGGGATTCTATTGCAG
>JAUXJX010000236.1 GCA_030624545.1 Bacteroidota bacterium
AGACCGCCAAGAAAAAAGAACTTAAGACGAATTTTGTTGAATAGGATACTGTCTCAATATCCACTGACCATAAATTATTGTTTTTAATACTTTGCGCCCTTTGCGTCTTCGCGGTTTATGAATTATTCAAATTAAGTGAACACCGCCTCTTGCCACAGCGGATAAACCGGTTGCCAGTCCCGCAATGGAGTGCGGGAAATATCATCGGTGATCTTCACGAGGTGCAGCTTATCGATCACGTATCTGAAGTCGAGTCCCAGGGCCTCCGTTTCTTGCAAAGCCTCCTGAATGTGGGCGTCTGGCGCCGTCGGGTTTGCCGCCAATAATTTGCGCCAAAACAGACGAACTTATTTCATGCCCCCTGTCACAGCTTCTCTAAATTCTTTCCAAAACACCGCCGGCTTCTGCAGTCCTGCCTCCGTCAATACCTGTAGGTCCTCCAAAAGCGAAAGGGGTTGATCGCCTTCGCTCGCCTCCAGCTCATCCAAGAACGCTCTTGTCGACGTAGCGTCGGCAAACCGGGCGTCCTTTCCGCGGGCACGTTCGACGATGCCTTCAACCCGGATTTCTTGAATCCGTTTCTCAATCTCGGGCCGTTCCGCGCCGATCAGATCCGCGTTGAGAAACCAGCCGCCGGTCTTGACGAGTTCCAACGCCTGCTTGATCACTTCCAGCTTGTCTGCCCGGTTCATGTGATGAAGTGCGTATGACGAATAGACTACGTCGAATTCTTCAGCGTTTGCCACCAGCCGGCCAAGCCGGCGAAAATCACCGATTCTAAAGTCGACCTTGCCGGCTAAGGCTCCGAGTCTCGTTTTGGCCAGCTCTACCATGGCTTCGGCGCCGTCAATCGCAATAATGTTGGCCACAGGATACCTCAACAGGAAACGTTCGGTGAAATAGCCTGTGCCGGCGCCCAGGTCCAGGGCACTAACGGTTGAATCCGGAGCGAACGGCAACACCTGTAAAGCGATCTCCACCATCTTTGCGCGGTTTGGATGCATAATCTCCATGTCCGCATCATATGATGCGACGCGTTCGGGCAGGTCATATGCGGTAATGCTGCTGCCCATGTCCATCGATTGTTTGTTCCTGTTCATCATGATTTAAGACGGCTATTCTTTCGAATGTGCGAGATACTCTCTTATCCATTTGATGCCCTCGTCTTCCGCATTCCTTGCGCTCCTGATGTTTTGCGCCAGAGACCGCAGAACCTCGCCTTCCGGCATTCTCTTTTCGGAAAAACAATCCCAGACCGGCTTCAAATGAAAGGCGACCTCTTCATAATGGGAGGATGCCTGCACGAGGATATCATCGCTCTGCGCAATGGCTTTGAGGTAATTCCGTGCGTAGCAGCGGACTGAGTAATGATGACCGGCATAGTACGCAGCGAATCGAGGGATGTCTGAACCGATATTGTCGCCCCTTCCGGCCTCAACAATCATGGCCCATCTGTCAAACATCAAGGCCCACAGATCGTAAGCTGCCAAGCCATCCTGGTATTTTGGTCGCTCGTCTATCCATTCTTTCTGCTCGGCGTGTGCGACGGCTGCCTGCAGCGATCTGAAAATGACTTCCTCACGTTCTCTCTTATTTGGTCTTCCGGAGATTGCTACCGACAGGATGTCGATGCCATTCCGGCCAAGTTTTTCGAAATGAAGGGATGATGGCTTTCCTTTGCTTGTCAGCGTTTCGTACAATTGCCTTTCCGGGTCATACCCGATTATCAATCCCCATTCGACGTCGGCAATGTCCCATACAATGGCGGGGATTCCTCTATCTATCCCCTCAACTATTGCTGCGTGAGCCTCATTTCGCTTTTCTTCTTCTTTTTCCTCCTCGTTCCAATAACGGCAGACGTAGGTGCATTTATATCCGGCTTGTTCAATGGCCTCCGGTAAGATTGCCGAAAAGTCGAACATGCTCATTGCACTCGGGCACATCACCTCATTGATGAAAATCCTGAAGGCGAATGCGCTGCTTCCCATAAGCCATGAAGGGTCAAGTCTCCCATTCATGTAATGAAAGGCCGTGGCCAAGCTTGCCATGAAGGAATGGTAGATGCCGGGCTCACCCTTTTCTATCGCCTCCTGGTCAACATACCATTTTATGTTCTCTAATTTCTTGACAGACATGATTGCTCCTTCCGCACCTCTTGGCCGGGATGAGTTGGCCGGTAGAGTTACGCTTCGATTCTCTCATTTACTAATAGGCTTCAAATTTCTGAAATGTCCCGGTCATCCGGATCAACCTGATACCTAGGCATTTAGTAATTGAATAATATAGCCCTCCAAATCGATATCCTCATTGACGACATCAGATTTCTTGAATCCGTCCGCTGTCAAATCCGCGATGATTTCACCGTTCTTCAGAACCAGATAACGGTCACAGATTTTTTCAATGACTTCCAAAGCATGGCTGGAGAGGATAATTGTGCCGCCATTCGCGACAAAATCCTTGAGCACCTGTTTGATTTGGAACGCACTCTCAATATCAATACCGTTCAGAGCTTCGTCCAGGAATATGATCTTTGGGATTCCTAATAGAGCTGCGGCAATGGCTAGCTTTTTTCGCATCCCCATTGAAAGATTGGGGGTAAGTTTTTGGCTTTCTTCGTCGAGACAAACCGATTTTAGGGCGGATGCTACCTGGGATTCAATTTCATTTTTTGGCACTTTCTTAATTCTGGCTACGAAATACAAAAACTCCTCTGCACTTAAGTATGGGTAGAAAAATGGATTTTCATGGACATATCCGATCATGTGCTTGAATTCGATATTTCTTAGATAGATGTCAGAATCTTGGAAAAGAATTCTGCCTTTTTGAGGTCTAAATTGACCCGAAAGAGACATTAACAGTGTGGTTTTCCCGGCCCCGTTCGGACCAATCAATCCGATAAATGACTTCGCATGGATAGTGGTTGACAGGTCTTCGATGACATGATTGACACCGTAGGCCAGTTCAATACCTTGAACTTCTATTATTGCGTCTGTCGTGGATTTCATTACTTGGCCTGAAGTCTATCCGACTCTATAGAATCTCACCTTTCTGAGTTGAAGAAATGGCAGAATGATCAACAAACTCACGGTTATGATGCGATATTTATACAACACCGCTGTTAGGACCATTAGAGCCGTTGTCCAGTACAGAAATCGTTTCTGAGCCTCTTTAATATCAGGGTATGATCCTAGTGCGTAATTGGAAGCAACAAGAAGGAAGGCAGCCGCGGCAAAGAGAGATTGGAGTAGAAATGATCCTGCCAGACTGCCCGCGCCGCCGGAAATCAAAATCGTTAACGAAGCCAGCACAACTGCCAACCATCCCATGGCCGGTATGAAAACAGAGAAATAAAGGTTCCATGTCCTCAGGGGAAGTGAATAAACCAGATCCGGTGATTCCTCATCCGGCGAAAATTGATTGATAGTGCGAAATGCAATCAGGAATGAATAAATGCATGAAATTGCAAACAGAACGGATATGCTGTCGTTAATGTTTTCGTTGTTCATTGAGATCAGATAAGCCAGCATGATGAACATGGCGGTTAAGATCATAGAAAAACCAGTATTTTCTCTGCGGATTTTCAGCAAATTTTTGAGCAAGAATGGGTCCGTTTTCGCAAACAGCCGGAATTGGTTGGAGGCACGGAGCCAGGATGATCTGACTGTGATGGTCTGGTCCGCCCACATTTGAAACGCCGAATTCTTCGTTTGCCATTTGCTAAAAAGAAACCGGGCCAGAACCAGGGATGCAGAGTTGCCCAGCAAGAGCAAAATAAACACGATCCAAAACTGATAACCGCTCGCAAGCGCTGGTGTGATAATAAAAGACATCTGGGAAACAGCATAACCCAGGATAATGACTGCAATAATTATCGGGTTTGTTCTGCCCGGATAAGCGTAACTTCCAGGATTTCTTCCTTTTAAAGATGAAAGGAGGTGCAAAACCGTATTTGCGACAACAAACAGGATGAAGCCAAAAACAGTAAGGATGCTGAGTCGAAACAGATGAGAGATGGGTGATACCGGAAGTAAGCCAAAATAGATAACAATGCCAAGGCCCGGGACCCATGAGTACCGCAACAAATCCTGGCCGATGAAACGGTCACAAATGCTCCCGGCAGAGATCGGCAGACTGCTGAGAAATTTATACTCATCCAGCCTTGCCGGCGTAGATTTGAAAGAGACGGTATACCATACAACAACCAACGTGATCAAAATAACGAATGGCTCTTGAAAGAATATCGCCAGGAATTGATCCGAATCCGGCTGCTCAAAAAGGCTTCGACCAACGCAGCCCAGCAAAAACATGGCAGCCATGATAAACACCAAAGCAATCGAAATCCCCAACTTAAGAGGAAGATGCAGAGATCCGGGGAACCTCCCTACAAAGTAGTCTGTAAATGGCATGCGTTAACGCTTTTTTATGGCATCATCCTTCTGCTGCCTGTCGTTTTTTTAGGAGAGTTTCGGCCTGACAATCACTTGCCACTGGACTTTTAGCGTGATGTCAGCATACCTCCTCGACATGAAGACGATCTGATCTACCGATAGATTTATTCCTCCAATTTCTTGAGCATTTCCCCG
>JAUXJX010000150.1 GCA_030624545.1 Bacteroidota bacterium
CGTGCAGCTGCTTGATTCCCTTGATATTCACGACGCGCTTCGGCTGCATCAGCCTTTCCTTCAGCATATCGAGAAGATCCGTTCCACCGGCCAAGATTGCGCTGTCCCCCCATCGATTGCCGAGGAGCTCGGGAAGATCCACCAGGTTGGTGGCATTTACATATTCAAATTTGTCCATTTTCTCATCCTCCTAACCGACTGGTTTGCTGCGCCGCCAGGGCGGTGAGAACTTTGTCCGGCGTCATAGGCAGTTCGCGCATCCGCACGCCGATGGCGTTGTAGACCGCGTTGGCAATGGCTCCCGACGTAGGAATCGTTGGCGGCTCACCAATGCCGATCACTCCACGTTCAGCTTCATCGTACAATATGACCTCAATTACAGGAATCTCCGCAGCACCGGCAATTCTATAGTTCTCGAATTCCGCATTTATTTGGGTTCCCGTCACCGGGTCCATGAGGCGATCTTCATAAAGCGCATAACTGATGCCCTGAACCACGGCCCCGTTCACCTGGCTTTCGGTAGTCAGGCGATCGAGAATCAATCCGCAATCCGCCACAGCCACGATCTTCTCGACTTTTATCTTGCCGGTCTCAGTGTCAACGGAGACATCGGCGAACTGGCAGCCGGCCACTCCCGCGGAAGAAAGTCCTTCCACCCACTCGCCATTCACTTCGAGGGGCTCGGTTCCGAGCAGGCTGCACAGTTCTTTCCAGGAAAGCTTTTTATTCGAAGCGCCCTGAACCGAAGCCGTGCCATCCTGCCACAGGATTTCAGCCGGAGGTACGCTGAAATGTTGCGCTGCCAACTCGATGAGTTTTGCTTTGGCTTTTTCCGCTGTATTCTTTATGGCGGGCGCGACGGATGGCGCGGTCGTACTGCCGCCCGAACCGCCCGATTTTGGATAGTCGGAATCGCCGACCATGGGGCGAATCTGGCTGATCTTTAAACCCAACTCCTCGGCGGCAATGGCGGCAACAATGGTGCGGGTGCCGGTGCCGATATCCTGGGTGCCGCATCTCACTTCGACGCCGCCATCCGGAAAAATTTTCATAGCTGCCTGCGTGCCGCGGCCGCCGGGCCACCAAATACTGGCCGCACAACCGATGCCGCGCTTCACCACGCCGGTATCGCTGCCAGGAGTTTTGCTGCGGCGCTGCCAGTCGATCTTCTCCGCGCCGATGCGCCACTCTTTTTGCCTGGTTTGATTGGTATCATTTTTCAGCCGGAACTCGACGGGGTCCATGCCGATCTTTTCCGCCATCTCGTCCATGATCTGGTCCATGCCGAAGACGGCCTGGGGACAGCCCGGCGCACGAAAAGCCCGCGCCGCACCTGCATTCGTGTAAACCGTATAATGCTCGTGCTTCCAGTTAGGCAGGTCGTAGACAATCGGCAGTCGAACTCCGGCGTTTCCACCGAGGCCGGCCGTGCCGTGGCTGACCGCGGAAAACGCCGTAATCTCGCCGGTTTTCTTGGCGCCCATTTTGATTTTCTGGATGCTGTTCGGCCGGTTTCCGCCGCTTAGAAAATCCTGTTTGCGCGTGAGCATGAGCTTGACCGGCGCATTGGCCTGTTTCGCTAACTTCGCTGCAACTGCCGAGTAGCCACCCGGCTGTAACTTGCTGCCAAATCCGCCGCCCATATGATGACAAATGACACGAACATTGCTTTCGGGTATTTCCAGGAATTTGGCCAACCCCTCGCGAACGCCGTGCACGGCCTGGGTGGAATCCCAGACGGTCAGCTCGTCCCCTTCCCACATCGCTACGCTGCCATGCACCTCCAGGCAGGAATGGGTTTGCACCTGGGTGCGGTATTCGCTTTCAATGATCTCGTTGGCCTCGGCGAAACCGGCATCCACGTCCCCCTCGCCGCGCACACGGGGATCGCGGACATTGCCGCGATCAGCAAATACCTGGGGTGCGCCGTCCTTCATGGCCTTTTCAAGGTCTTCCACAAAGGGCAAAATCTCGTAGTCAACGTCGAACAGTTCGAGGGCGTCCCTGGCGATTTCCGGTGTGGTGGCGGCCACGGCAGCAACGCCTTCGCCTGCATAGCGAACCGTACCGGTCGGATGGACGTCGGTCAAGACCGCTTTGACGCCCGCAAGCCTGCGCACTTTGGAGTCATCAATGCTGTTGATTTTGGCTGCAGGATGGGGAGACGAAAGGATGGCGCCATAGAGCATGCCCTTGGGTGCCTGGTCGTAAACATACTTGGCCCGGCCCGATACCTTGTCAGGCCCGTCCAGGCGGGGATAATGCTTGCCCAGGATGGACATCTTGTCGAGTGGTTTCCAATTGGCCATGGCTCACCGTCCTTTCCGCATATTCTTCGCCGCCTCTTGCACGGCCCCGAACACATTGGGATAGGTGCCGCAGCGGCAGATATTACCGGAAAGCCCCAGCTTGATCTCCTCCGCATTGGGATTTGGGTTGTCCTGCAGCAGGGCGGTGGCGGACACGACGAACCCCGGCGTGCAGAAACCGCACATGAGGGCGTCCTGCTCCACAAAGGCCTGCTGCACTGCCGACAGCTTCTCTCCATCGGCGAGCCCTTCAACGGTGACGATCTCCTTGCCGCGCGCGTCCAGCGCCAGCGTCATACAGGACAGGACCGGCTTACCGTCGGCGAGCACGGTGCAGGCGCCGCATTGGCCGCGGTCGCAAACTTCCTTGCTGCCGGTTAGATCAAGCTTGTCGCGCAGGGCGCTGAGCAGCGTAGTGCGCGGCTCAACACGCACACTCTGCATCGTGCCGTTGATTTTCAGTTGGATGGTCTGAAAATCGTTGATGCGCTCGGCGTCCGGTGCGAGAAAGGCAGCCGCGGCTTCCTTGCTCAGCAGCCCGCCGGTAGACAGGGCGGCGGTGCTGGCAATGCCGCTGCCCATTCCTTTGAGAAAGCTGCGCCGGGAAACCCCGCCACCTTTCTCCTTTTTCTTGTTTGGCATGGCACTACTCCCGTTAAAAAGTAGCTACTTTGGATTTAGTCTATGGTAGGTCTATGAAATGTTACAATTATTTTTTGAGGGAATCAAGGATTTTGTTGGAGGGCGGATGATGTTTGTGGAAAATGGTTGTTTCAAATCTGTTCCAACGAACGCGAATTGACCTAGGATCGACCCCAACGAATTGGGTTGTAATACATGTGTTGGGCGACCGGCCCGGTCGCCCCTGCGGAATGATCATTTTCTTTGATAATGCAAAATTCCGGGAACATGATGGCACATGACCACATTCATCCAAACTGTACATATTTTCGAATTTTGCTGGCGTTTACAATTCTATGGAATACCTAATTCTGCCGGGGATTCTCCTTGTCGTCCTCCCATTTCAGGGGATTATTGATGATGTATTCGCGTATTCTTTGCAATTCCTTTTCATTTCGGACAACCCGTTCAAAATAATTCCGCTGCCATAATTTACCCCGAAATTGTGGCCAATTATGTTGTTTTACACCAAAAATATATTTCGTTGTTGTCATGGTTTTAAACCGATGAACAACATCCGGCAATGATAATCGCGTAGGGGCAACCCCTTGTGGTTGCCCCGAATCTCCCTGTTGTGGCACGGAACCATCTGGACAGGCACGGGGGCCTGCCCCTACGGAATCCGTCAAAACAATAATACCGTGGAAATGGTTGGGCATCACCACGTGTTCGTCTATGTCAACGCCTTGGTAATGATCTGGCAATTCGCACCATACCCGTTCGACCATCAGACCGGCATCATTCAATTTCATTTCCCCATCCACGATATCCCCAAAAACGCATTCACGATTGTTAGTACAAATCGTCACAAAATACCAACCGGGAGATGTGTAATCAAACTCCTGTAACCGAATAGAACGGCGATGGTGTTTTTTAGGATCGTATTTCATGGATCCGAATTAACCCTTGCGTTATCGTCTTTTCTACAGACTTCCCAAGCCTAATAAGAAATCCCCTAACCAAACCGCTTGGCCGCACGGGCCCGGGCTTTGGTGGCCTCTATTTCCCGGTTACGTGGGGAAGCCTGAGTAACGAGCGAGTCTATCAGTCTACGGGCAATCTGTGAGACGTCTGCCACGGCTTGCTCAAACACGGCTTCATTAACCTTGGACGGCTTGGTAAAGCCGCTGAGCTTGCGGACGAACTGCAGAGAAGATGCATAGATCTCCTCGTCGGTGGCGGGGGGATCAAAGTTGAACAATATTTTGATATTTCTACACATAGGTCACCTTGTTTATCCTGTCTGAAATTTATGGCATTGTAATGCGAAGCATGTACTTAGGGATCAAAATAACATATTTTTTTCAAAAACCAAGAACGCAAATGTAAGGCCAAATAAAGATGTTCGAGGCACAGCCCCCCTACACACATCCTCCTGGCATTGCTATACTTTAGCAGGTATGACGTAGAACAGTACTGCGAAGAAGTGAAGGATGCTGCCTGCCAACACGAAAACATGCCACACCGCGTGGTTGTACGGCATTCTTCGCCAGCAATAGAAAACAATTCCCAAAGTGTACGACAGACCACCAATCAGCAATAGCAACAGCCCACTCGCCGCAACACCGGCAAACATCGGTTTGACCGCAATAACAGCGGCCCATCCCATGGCTACATACAGGACAATCTTCAGAACAACAAAGCGCCGCAGAGATGTAAACTGGGAGATGATCCCTGCCAGCGCAAGTCCCCAGATAAGGCCAAGGATAGACCATCCCCAAACACCGCGTAGGTTCACCAACGTAAACGGCGTGTAGGTACCAGCGATTAATAGGAAGATGGCGGAGTGGTCGAGCGTCCTGAGAATGGGCTTGGCCCGCGGATGCTGAATGCTATGGTAGAGGGTCGAGGTTGTGTAGAGTACGATCAGCGTCGTACCAAAGACGCTGCAACCAACAATATGCCAGCCGCTTCCGAGCTCGCTGGCAAAAACGACCAAAACAGCCAGGCCGGCGATACTCAATACAAGGCCGAGGCCGTGGGTGATGCTGTTGGCAATCTCCTCACCCTGGCTGTAGCGCTGGTATCTTTCCGTGGTGTTCCCCATCTATTGCTTTTCCCAAATTCAGTACTTAGTCAACACGGGTGTCGGCTGTGGCTCCATTTCCGAAGCTCACAATTTACTCTCGACGCCCGGCGAAATCCACAGAAATTCCTCAAATTCAATTGAGGTATCAATGTCCAGTATTTTAGATAGTCGCATCGGTCCGGCCAGCTCTCCGTTCTCATTCAAATTGCGCTTCATCGGTCTTTCTCCCAACTCGACTATTTACTTATTTAATACCGCGCGAATGTACCATAACTTGCACAGCCTTATCCACAAAAAATGCATGTGCCTGCCCGTGCAGGCTGTTGCAGAAGGGGTAAGAAGCCTCGAATTGTCATCCTGAATCCGCCGCAGGCGGATGAAGGATCTTGTCTGAAATTCATTCTAACTCTCATGTAATCAAATTGTTAAGGGCGGTACTAGCAGGATTCTTCTCCCGGCAAGCCGGGATCAGAATGACATTTTGTATGATTTTGTGCATTCTGCAACACCTGCCCGTGGACGGTGTTCACCTCGTCATGGGGCTGCGGCTCGAGTAGTCCCAAATAAAACAAGAGGGAAAAAGCGAAAAGTAAAAAGGATTTGTTCATCATGATAAACCATCTTTTCTGAGGCAGGCTTGTCTGCTCCTGCACCCTCTTCTTGGTCCGCTTCTCCCTATTCATAATTCATCGCTCCAAGCAGAAGACCCTTCCGCAAGAAACCCAACTGGCCAAGATGATACGATTCATGCTGCAACAAAAAGGCGATGCCGCCAAGTATCGACCCATCTTCAATGGGAAACTCTTGCGGTGACTCTCGCCTCAAGTCCTCCTTC
>JAUXJX010000173.1 GCA_030624545.1 Bacteroidota bacterium
AACAGTGGAGCGACTGAAAAGATCGGGTGAAAATGCTATCTTTCTAAGTAAAGATAGCCGCAACACGAGTGAAATCGAGCCGGATTCGGTTCAGCTCACCGTTACTTCTCCGCCTTTTTTGAATGTAGTACAGTATGCAAAAGATAACTGGCTGCGATGTTGGTTTAACAGGATTAATGCTGAGGAGGTGTCCGGGAAAATCACCATGTGTAGGTCTCTCGAAGACTGGACCGCCGTGATGGGGAAAGTATTTGTGGAATTATACAGAATTACAAAACCACAAGGCTGGGTGGCATTTGAAGTAGGCGAAATCCGCAATGGCAAAATAAATTTGGATGAATACGTAGTTCCACTCGGCTTAAAGGCAGGATTTCGCTGTGAAGGCATCATGGTTAATCAGCAGGAATTCACCAAAACGGCGAATATTTGGGGCGTTAATAATAATCAAAAAGGGACTAACTCAAACCGCATTGTCCTCTTTCATAAGGATGAGAATGGGTAAGTATCTGGAAATTGTTTTAACCGCGGAAATGATCTCGGAAGCCAAGCGACTGGCTCGAACAGTCTCGGTAAATCGAACCGTTGCCTCCAAGATCGATACGATTACCGGTATTCTAGGCGAGTTTGCCTTCGCCCAATATTTATATGGCGATTGGCGTAAGAACAATGTGGGCAATAATAAAGGCAATCTGGATTTCAAGAATATCGAGATCAAGACTTCTGCTTATCCCTTCACTGAGAGTCTTCACCTGTTGGTGCGGGAGGATTACGCCAAAAAGAGGAAACCGCCATACTACGTTCAAATCATTATCGATGTTGCCTCCCGCAGGGCAGAAGATATACAGCCGAATAGTCGAGCTGTTTTGTGCGGTTTCGCCACAGCCAGGGAGATTGCCGAAGCGCCTTTAAGGGACTTCGGCTCCAAGATTGGCGAGCGAGGGGGGTATCAGTGTCATTATCTTCCGATTAAGGACTTGCACCCCATAGAGGAATTGTACCGGAAATTAAATCTTTCTTGATCTTCAAACAGAAATTTCTTATTTATACGTGTAAAACACGTTTAGCAACGAGGATTGGCCATGCAAAAGAAACTAACAATAACACTTGACGAGGAAGTTTACGACGGCCTCCGAAAGGTGATTGGCCCACGTCGTATCAGCCGTTTTATCGAAAAACTGGTAAGACCCCATGTTTTGGATAACAATCTTGAGGAGGGCTACCAACAAATGGCACAGGACGAGGAACGGGAACGGGAAGCTTTGGAGTGGTCTGAAGCAACAATACTTGATGTGAGTGATGAAGCGAGGTGAAGTGTGGTGGGTAAATTTTGACCCCTCGGTAGGCAGTGAAATCCGCAAAAAGCGCTTCGCAGTAATTGTCAGCAATGACGCTGCGAATAAGTTTTTGAATCGCGTGCAAGTGGTGCCTTTGTCTGGTAAAACAGGCCGTCTCTATCCCAGCGAAGCTTTTGTAACATTCAAAGGTAACAAACACAAAGCAATGGCTGACCAGATCACAACAGTGAGTAAAGCACGATTGATAAGCCAAATAGATAGATTAATGACCGCAGATATACGCAAGATTGAGCGCGTTATTAAAGTGCAATTAAGGCTTAGCTGAAGACAGAGTTAGACCTCTCAGGTTTCCAAAACCTGAGAAGTCTTATTATTCGCCTTTAAAATTAACCGATGCCCGAAATCCAAATAAACAAAATCTCCGATTTCCTCTGGGAAATCCCCAAACAAGGCGGTATGAATGTCCCGGGTCGCGTCTATGCTTCCGAGCGAATGATGGATGACATTCGCAGCGACAAGAGCCTTGAACAAGTGATGAATGTCGCGCATCTGCCCGGTATTCTAAAGTATTCGATGGCCATGCCAGACATCCATTGGGGATACGGCTTTCCCATTGGCGGCGTAGCTGCGTTTGACGTCAATGATGGTGTCATCTCTCCCGGCGGTGTTGGCTACGACATCAATTGTGGGGTGCGATTGCTGAGATCATCGCTGCAGCGCGACCAAATTCAGCATAAGATGAAAGATGTGGTTCCTGCACTGTTTTCCAGGGTTCCGTCCGGCGTGGGTTCCAAAGGCCCCCTGCGTCTCTCCGAGTCTCAACTAAGACAGGTTGTCCGGCAAGGAGCCAAATGGGCCGTGCGGAATGGCTATGGCGAGGAGGATGATCTTGAGTATATAGAGGAGAACGGCCAGATAGCGGGCGCGAATCCCGATCGCATCAGCGATCATGCCATCAAGCGTGGTTTGCCCCAATTGGGAACGATTGGCTCCGGAAATCACTTTGTCGAGATTAATTACGTGGCAGAGATCTACGATGGTGAAGCAGCAACCGCAATGGATTTGGAGCCGGACCAGGTAACGGTCATTATTCATACCGGGTCGAGGGGATTCGGATACCAGGTGTGTGACGACTACATCAGAAAAATGCTGCATGCCAGCGAAAAATACGGAATTGAATTACCCGACCGCCAGCTTTGTTGCGCTCCTTTTCAATCTCCCGAAGCCAGCGAGTATTATGAGGCGATGAATTGCGCAATCAACTACGCTTTTGCAAATAGACAAATTATCACACATTGGGTGAGAGAAGCCTTTCAAATTGGGCTAAAGATGTCTGCCAAAGAAGCGTGGCTGCCCGTGGTCTATGAGGTGGCGCACAACATTGCGAAGGTAGAGACTCACAAGGTGGATGGAAAAGACCGGGATGTCGTGGTGCATCGAAAAGGCGCCACCAGGGCATTTCCAGCCGGGATGAAAGAAGTTCCCGAACGCTATAAACAGATTGGACAGCCCGTCATTATTCCCGGTGATATGGGGCGCTATTCCTATGTGATGGCCGGAAATGAAAACTCGATGCACGAGACTTTTGGTTCATCATGCCATGGGGCCGGTCGGCGCCTTAGCCGGAAGAAGGCGATGAAGAGTGCCAAAGGAAGGAATATTTATCGCGAATTAGAAGAAATGGGTGTAACCGCGATGGCGGCCAGCCGGGCTACGCTGGTAGAGGAGATCCCCGAAGCCTACAAAGATGTTTCAGAGGTTGTGGATGCAGTTCATGGTGCTGGTATTGCACGGAAGGTTGCCAAATTGGTTCCCATAGGCGTCATAAAGGGGTAAGAAAATTAACGATTTCCATTTTTCTCCTTGACAGAGTTGTTGTAATTTTGTAAAATGTGGTAACTTCAAACGTATCACACCCTAACCAGAAAGGAGGGGAGTTATGGCACGAGGAGTGAACAAGGCGATTTTGATCGGCAACTTGGGAAGTGATCCGGAGCTTCGGTATACCCCCAACGGACACGCAGTTGCAACTTTTAACATTGCAACAAATGAACGGCGGCCGGATAAGGACGGAAACTTCCAAGACCATACCGAGTGGCATAAAGTTGTAGCCTGGCGTAAACTCGCAGAAACAGTCGGTGAGTACTTGAAGAAAGGCAGCCAGGTTTACATCGAAGGCAGAATCCAGACCCGCAAATGGGAGGATAAAGAAGGTGTAACACGCTACCAGACGGAGATCGTGGCTCAAAATCTCCAAATGCTTGGTGGGCGTAGACCTGAAGGATCAGCAGAACCCGGTGAGCAGGAGCTTACCGATGAGCCTCCGGAAGATGCCGCCGCCGAAGGCGATTCTGACTTGCCGTTTTGATTCAAAAAGGTGAGTTGAAAACTGCCAGACGAAGAAGGGATTGTATTTAAACAATACTTTCCTTCAGCGTTCGCTGTTGTCGACCTTTCTGAAATTCTGTTGCAATCACAGATCTGAATGCAATTATTTCAGGTCTTACATCCGGGCTCGTCCCGGATGTTTTTTATTTGGACAGCAGATAGTCAAAATGCCGAGGCTTTGAATGAATGATGATTTTGACGAGCTTCTCTCGCAGGCGACAAAAGCCCAGTCTAGCTCTCATTCCCCCTATTCTCGCTTTCGTGTGGGTGCGGCCTTACAGTCAGATGATGGGAAGATTTTCACCGGCTGTAACATCGAAAGCAGTTCTTACGGGTTGACGATTTGTGCCGAGCGAGTGGCCCTCTATAAAGCCGTTTCCGAGGGAGTTCGCAGTTTTCGTCGCATGTTAATCGTCACGGATGCCCAGGATTTTTGTCCGCCTTGCGGCGCCTGCCGGCAAGTGATTTGGGATTTTGCCAAAAACCTCGAGATTATTCTTGTGAATGGGGAAAGACAACAAAAGCGGCAAAATATTACTGATTTGTATCCGGAAGCATTTGGTGACAATTTTCTGGCTGGAAGAGGTTAGAAGGTGAACCATGCTGTTCTAATCGGAATCGCGGGGGGGACCGGTTCCGGAAAGACTCTTGTAGTGAAAACGCTGATGGAAAGGCTTGGCAGTGACCGCGTGCTAATGATCCAACAAGATGCCTATTATAAGGATCTGAGCCATCTAAAGCTGGAGGACCGCACCGCCCAAAATTTTGACCATCCTGATGCATTTGATGAGGAACTTCTTATCGGGCATGTCGAAGAACTCCTTGCGGGAAACCCGATTGAGCGGCCTATCTATGACTACTCTCACCATCTTAGAACAGACAAAACCCAACGTCAAGGCGGACAAGAAATCTTGATCGTGGAAGGACTGCTTGTGCTGCACAGCAGGCGCCTTAGAGAGTTGATGGATATCAAAGTCTACGTTGACGCAGATGCTGACATTCGTCTAATCCGGCGGCTGCGTCGAGATCTGCAAGAGCGGGGACGAAGCACCGAGTCCATTCTGAACCAGTATGAGAAGAGCGTCCGTCCCATGCATCTTCAATTTGTGGAGCCCACAAAGCGCTATGCGGACATCATCATTCCCGAAGGCGGCAAGAATTACGTTGCCATAGATTTGTTGCAAACCAAGATAGAGTCCATTCTTTCACAAGGAGTCCCGAAATCTTCCGGGCCTCCTTGAACCGGTCATTAGGAGTTGTCTTGCCTGCCAATATTCTGATTACCGGAAGACCGGGGATTGGCAAAACCACAATAATAAAAAAAGTGGCCGCACATTTCGGCAATCGGGCCCGAGGATTCTATACAGAAGAAATTCGAAAACAGGGAAAGCGCCAGGGATTTTCCGTAACGACTCTCTCTGGCGAGAGTGGATTATTAGCACATGTTGATGTACAGTCTCCCTATCGCGTCGGCAAATATGGCGTTTTGGTCGCGGATTTTGAACAGATCGCAGTGATTCCGTTGTTTCAAAATTTAAGGGACATTGACCTGATCATTCTTGATGAGATCGGCAAAATGGAGTTGTTTTCTTCGCGATTTGTTGAACTGGTTCTTACTTTAATTGATTTTCCCATATTACTGTTCGCGTCCCTAATGTC
>JAUXJX010000403.1 GCA_030624545.1 Bacteroidota bacterium
GACCGGCCGACTGACATGAAGGAGGAGCTCTTCGCAGAATTGCATCACAGCAGAGATTTTGTCGGCGACCGATTCTGTTGGATGATAATGCCCCAGGTCAAAGCATGGCATTATCCCATTTTTTAAAGCATAGGCCATATAAAATTCATGCGAACCGACTACGTAGGCTTCACTTCCAATGCCAAACAACTTGCTTTCCACAGCATCTTTTGCCTCAGATGAGCTATGCTCCACGGCATAAATCTCGTCCAGGGAATCCTTGAGCAAAGCGCGCGGTTTCCAACGATCCACCGGAATATCCTTGTAGCCGTCCGGAATCCAGAGATTGTGTATGCAGGGACTTTGCAACTTTCTTCCCATAAATGCGCTGATTTCCCGACACAGTTTAACATGCTCAATCCAGAATTTGCGAATCTCTTTGTCTAAACTGCTAAGAGTTAAGCCGGAATCCGCTTTGGGATGAGAAAAACAGGTTGCATTGAAATCAAGTTTGATTTCTTGATCTTTCGCCCAATCGACCCAGCCCTTGTAGTGCTCCGAGCCGATTTCATTTCGATCCACAAACCTGCCGCCAAATTCGCCATACATGGCATGCAGGTTTAGCCGGTGATTGCCGGGTATCAACGAATACGCTTTCTGCAAATCTTGTCTTAATTCAGCAATCGTCCTGGCCTTGCCGGGGTGATTGCCGGTCACCTGGATACCGCCTCCTGAAAGCGTAGCATCGGGCGCCTCAAACCCACCAACGTCATCGCCCTGCCAGCAGTGCAGTGATATTGAAATATTACTCAAGGCAGCCATGGCTTTCTCGGTATCGACGCCTACTTCTGCGTACTTCTCTCCGGCAATTTCATAGGCTTTTTCAATGGGAACTGTTGCTAACATGATAGTGCCTTCCAAGTTCTTATGGTGTCTGGATTCTGGGCATTTATATATCGAAGTCCTGCCAAACCGGAACCGGGCATGGCTATGCGGATAAAGACTACTGGAGCCATGAAAACGAGTCCACCCTCAAGCTGAGACATTACCCAACCTGCAATATTTCTTTGAAGCGAACATACGCGGCATCCCATTGTTCAACTTGCTGCGGCTCATAGCGCACCATCGGAAATGAATGTCGAATGATCCTGCGAATTTCAGACAAGGAAGTGACATGCCCGAGCGCCAACGCTTGAATCATGATGTTACCGATTGCAGTTGCTTCGGCCGGACCCGCAACCACAGGAAGTCCGGTCGCGTTTGCCGTGAACTGATTGAGAAATTCATTCTTGGCGCCGCCGCCGATTACATGTATGATCTTAATTGGGTTGGGGTAAACCTCACGCAATTGATCCAACACCAATCGATATTTTAGTGCCAAACTCTCAAACGCGCAGCGAGCGATTTCCGCGGGGAAGGCAGGTATCGATTGACCGGTCTTTCCACAATATTGACGGATTGCCTCCGGCATATCCGGTGGATTCAGAAATTCGCCGTCGTCCGGATCCACAATGGCGATGAAAGGCTTGGCGGCCTCAGCCATCGCGGCTAGTTCGGCGTAGCTGTAACCATATTCTTTGTCCCAGGCCTTCTTGCACTGCTGAACCAGCCAGAGTCCCATGATGTTTTTCAAGAAACGAAAGGTACCCTCAACTCCGCCTTCATTAGTAAAATTGAACGACATGGCCTGCTCGGATAGATTGGGTTTGTCAATTTCAACGCCCATGAGCGACCAGGTTCCCGAGCTGATATAGGCCCACTCCTTCCCATCGGCCGGAGCCGCCGCAATCGCTGAGCCGGTATCATGGCTGGCACATGCAATTACGGGCACGCGCGTTAAGCCTGTTTCGTCGGCAATATCCTTCTGCAGCTCACCGATGACCGTTCGCGGAAACACGATTTCCTGTAGTTTCGATTTTGACAATTCCAGAGCACCGAGTAGCTCGTCATCCCATTCGCCTATTGTCGGATTGTAGAGTTGTGTTGTTGTCGCGAAGGTGAATTCCGATGCCTTCTCACCGGTGAAGAGATAATTGAAGAGGTCCGGCATGAACAGGATATCACTGGCAGCTTCCAATAGCGGAGACTTGTCACGAACCATGGAATAAAGCTGATAAATCGAATTGAACGGCATCATTTGAATGCCGGTCAACTGATACACACGCTCCCTCGGAATGCGTTTGAAAAACTCATCCATCATGCCTTGTGTGCGCGAGTCGCGATAAGCAAACGGCAACCCGAGGATACTGCCATCTTGCGCCAACAGCCCAAAATCGACCCCCCAGGTATCGAAGGCTATGCCATCGGGATGTGAAGTAAAGTCTGATGCACATACTTTTAGACCATTCTTCATCTCTTCAAAAAGACGAAAAATATTCCAATGCAAATGTCCCAAAATATTGACCATACCATTTGGAAAACGGGTCAATTCCTTTATCTGCAATCTTTGATTCTTCAGTGTTCCGAGAATTGTCCTGCCGCTTTCAGCACCTATGTCGAAAGCGAGGAAATGTGATTTTTTCACAGACTCGTCCATATTGGCTGAAGATGGAACAACATTATGGCTTTTGGAAAATCATCACTTTACGCTTTTCGAATTCATGGTCCAATCACCACCGTCACCTTCCCAGGCCCGTGCACTCCCAATGTCAACGATAACTCTATGTCCGCCGTTCGGCTCGGACCGGTTATGATATTCAAATAGGAAGCGGCTACGACTTCCTTGCCCTTCTTCTCGAAAAACTCACCCATGGTATAGTAAATCTCGCTCCTCCTGACGATTGCCACATGCTCAAAGGGCAACAGCGAGGCTGTCCTGGCCTTGCCTTCTCCTGAAATGAGAACGAGCGATCCGGTTTCGGCAATCGCAGCATCGCAGCCCGTGAGCCCAATATCGGCCTTAGCTTGTTCTGTTCTATCATTCTTACCGAATTGGACTGACCGTCCTTGCAGAACCGCACCTGCATCATAAGGAAGATAATCGAAGTCCCAACTGAGAATTGATTTACCATCGAGAAGCGATCCAATGCGCCTCTTGACGGCTTCGCGATCATCCTCAACATAATGGTCTACCCCCAAGGAGTCAAGTTCTTGCTTAAATCTATTCAAACAATCGGAGCCACTCCTTGATGGATTTTCCAGCTTTGCCGGCAATCCTGGTTTTGCCGCCGGCAGCCGCGCGAGAGGTTGGGCGGTGCGGATAGATGAAAGTATTTGTGCTTTTGAATTGGATGAGTTGTTAGACATCTTTCCGCTGTTCTTTGTCTAGCCACATTTTTTGAAATGATTTTCCAACCGGTGTTTTGAGATCACGTACTTTTGTCCAATTTTTCAGAGGAAGCAAACCA
>JAUXJX010000284.1 GCA_030624545.1 Bacteroidota bacterium
GGTTCTGGCTCGAGCTCGAATTGAACGCGAATGCGATTTCCGCCGCTCTTCGATCCTAACAAAATCTCCGCGCTAAAGGGTCCGGTTTTTTCTGCGCCAAGAAGCTCAATCTCGTCCAACTCATCATAGAGTTGCTCGAAAAGAGACAAATGCTCTTCGATGGGAAATTGAGAAGCAAATTCCTTCGTCATGCTTTCTTCAATGAAATTGCGAATAACGCTCTCCTCTCCGCTGTACACAGCATCGAGAAACTCGGATGCGCGTCTTCCGGTAGATGAATCGGGTAGACCCCATTCTCTTTTTCCCCTGTCTCCCTTCTCAGCCTTCTCAGATTTGGCAACAGGCGGCTGAGTGTCCCTCATCCCAATCCCCGATATTCCATGAGGCGGCTCCTTTTCGAAAATCAGCTTGATCAGCCACCATTCCCCGTTCTTTTTAGATTGAACCGTTAATTCGATAACATGATCGCTTGTCCTCACAGATTGTCCCAATTCGGCTGCGCCAATCTCCTCCTGATCCGGCTTCAAGCTCTTGAGGTGGCTGTCCATTGGTGCACTATTCAGATAGCTAGATGCGTAATGCTCCCGAATGAATCGGCTTGTGGACTCTTCATCCTGAGTTCCGAGAATCTCCAAAAAGGCCAAAGCGCTGCGGCCCATTAGATCTTCCTGCAATTCCGTTTCGCTCATTGTCTCGACTACGAGGGGCGGCAATGTATATTCATAGCCAAACGCAATTCGAGCTATTTGTCGGCTGTGGCGCGTCGCTCTTTGCTCAGCCGGGTTGGATGCGATGACGATAACGGCGCCCTCATCGACGTAGCGCAGAAAGTCGGCGGCGAAGTATGGATTTCCACCATTGTGAGTGATTAGCTTCGTGCCGCGCGGCGTGGTGACAATCGACCAGCCGTAGCCGTAGTGAGAGGAAGCTCTCGGTCCTTCCGGGACGTGCGGATGATAATACTTCTTCTTGGCATCTTCCGAAAGAATCGCATCGCCCTCGAGGGCCGTGTGCCATCTGAGCATGTCACCGACAGTTGTCAAGATCCCGCCGTTCCCGCGCAGATGCCAGTAGGGCCCATCTTCCGCCCTGGGGTGGTCCAGGAAGGTGCCCCAATCCCGACCTCCCCGATAGCCGTGGGCCATCTCATCCCGGTGCCAATTTGGGACGGCATATCCGGTCTTCGTCATTCCCGCCGGCTTGAAGAGATGTTCGTGGACGAACGCGTCATAAGACTGGCCGGACACCTGCTCGACGATGGCAGCAAGCAGACTGAAGCCCACGTTCGAATACTCGTACAATTCGCCGGGTGCACGATTGAGAGGCGTGCTCATGGCCAGTTCGATATATTCCTCCCGACTGATTTCGGCAAAGTCATAGCCCAGGGCCGGCCGCAAACCGGCAGTGTGTGTCAGCAGATGGTGGAGTGATATGTCCTTCTTGTCCGAGGGAACATTGTCAAAGTATTTCGTGATCGGATCTTGAACACTGAGCTTTCCCATCATTTCCAATTTGAGAATCGCCGCTCCGGTAAATTGCTTCGTGATTGAGCCGGTGGTAGTAACCGTCTCCGTTGTGAAAGGAATGTTGCGGGATCTGTCCGCCATGCCGTACCCCCTGGAAAAAATGATCTCATCGTCCATTGCAACCAGAAGGACACCGGAAAAGCCGAGGAAGGCGATCCGATCCATGTACTCGTTGAGATTTTTGATCACCTGTTCTTTTGGTGCTGCTTGTGAAAAGCCTGGAGAGTTTTGGCTTCGACTGGCGAATGGCATCGCGCTAGCTAAAGCGCCGGTCAAAAAATAAAATTGAATAACAAATATGACCATTAGTGAAATCATTCTAGTAATTCTCGCCTTCATTTTTCCTCCTTCGATTTGCTAATGGCTTTGTCAGAACCTCCTTTAAACAGAGGACAATAAAAGTATGTTGATCTTTCTTACTTTCCTAGGCCATCCTCTCACGAGCCACTATTGCGGTCTACACCCCCCTTTGCCTTCTCTCAAACAGGCTGTTGCAGAATGCACAGAATCATACAAAATGTCATTCTGATCCCGGCTGCCGGGAGAAGAATCTTGCCAGTACCACCCTTAACAATATGATTACATGAGAGTTAGAATGAGTTTCAGACAAGATCCTTCATCCGCCTGCGGCGGATTCAGGATGACAATCCGAGGTTTATTACCCATTCTGCAACAGCCTCTCAAAGGGGGGATTCAAAGGACTTCTACCTCAGGTCATAGCGCAGGAATGCGACTATCGATCCTGCAAATGCCAATATTGTGTAAAAACAAAGCAGGCCAAAATCGATAATCGTTGGTGCTATGGTCTCCCGAAGGCTGCGCTTTTGCGCAACAAAGCGGGGCAGGTCGGTAAGATCCAGGGTTCCGGCGCCTCTATTTATCTTGAAATCGAAGCCCTTTTCACTGTCGAAAGTAACCCTGATGCCTCCGCTGGAGCCGGTTTCTTCCTGCTTCTTTTCGACAAACCTGGTGAAGTCATCGCGATAGTTCCGCATGGGCTCCTCATAGCGAGGCTTTAGCCCAACGTCGGTACCGGCCAGATTCATTGCGGCGAGATTATATGCGGAAGCCGGCGAAACTCGCGTAAGTGAAAAAGCCAATCGCTCCTGCACGGCTATGCGGTTGCGAAGATCTTCATGAATTTTCCGGGAGTGGGTATTGATATCGCGCTGAACGGCCTTGCGGGATTTGTCATCATCCTGCATCCAATTCCACATGTGGTCATCGCGGTAAACCTCGCGCTCGTCCGGGGTCATGCCTTCCATTTTTGCTTGTCGTTCCTGCCACCGGTTCATCAATTCCTCTTTGTAGCGCTCCCACCTCTGCTTCGCAAAGCCGTCATGTTGGCCTTCAATTTCCGCTACAGATGGAACCGTGACGATCTGGCCGGCAGCCATGACCGCGGCCCTGGGGATGATCAGGACAAATAGAACCCATCCGACTAGGGAGATGAGAAACGAAACCGACGAGCGCTTTGTGAGGCTGGAGATGAGCAGTCCGAAGGCGATAAAAAACGCAAAGAATAGGAGTGAAATTCCCAACCACACAATAAGCCTGGCCCAGTCCGCTGTTGCCATAGGGACTTGAAAGACCAGGACAAGCAGGGCTCCCAACAGAAGAGGTATAAACAAAGGCACTACCAGCGCCAGGAGCGATCCAAGATACTTTGCCAGCAGATATTGAGCACGAGAAATGGCGTTGGCGAACGTCAGCCGCAGCGTGCCCGATTCTCGCTCACCGTTGATGGCATCATAAGTAAACAGAATGGCGAATAGCGAGAGTACGACCTGAAAAATAAAGGTTAAATCTACAAACCGGAACACGGCAAAGATGGGGTCGTCCGAATAGATGCTATTTCTGAGCTTTACGGATTGAAACGAATTGATCATCGAGAATCGGCCGATGTCGTTGTTGACGCCGCTCACGAAGATTTGCATTGGATCGGGCTGTCTGAAGACACGATTGTTCAGATTGCCCCAACTCGACTGCTCTCGCATTTGCTGCTCCGCGAGTCGTGTGGCGGTTTCGTATTGGCGGACGGATGCGCGATAATCCTGAATGCCAATAAACAAACTCAGCAGGATTAGTATCGAGCAGGCTGCAAACGTTGCGGCGAATTTTGGGCTGAGCAGAATGGCCTTGAGCTCTTTTTCGAGTAAGGTTCGAAACATCATTCATTCTCCAAAATTATATATAGAACGCGGATTGCACGAGTTTGCGCGATTTCTATTTTGTTTATCTGTTAAAATCCGCCTCATCCGTGAAATCCGTGTTCCATTCTTTTTAGCGTAGATCATATTTCAAGAACGCCACGAAAGCGCCGGCGAAAAACACCACATTAAACAGAGCGAGTATGCCAAAATCGATCATCATGGCGCCGGCAGTTTTGCCGAGCTGAACCTCCCGGTAATCGAACCCGGGCAGCTCATGGGGATCGATCGGCTCGGGTTCTTCCTCCTCCCCGGCCTGCATACGGAACATCATTACGTGGCCGCCCAGGTTCATTCCGGTCTTTTCCTTCATGAATTGGGCGTAGACTCGCTGGTAGGCGGTCGCCTCATCGATAAAATGCTGCTGCA
>JAUXJX010000054.1 GCA_030624545.1 Bacteroidota bacterium
CAGTCTTCTTAATCGAGAAGCGACTAAATTGATTGAAGACCTTGGCAGGAACAATATCGGTATTGTCGCGAGAGAATCCTTGGCCAACGGATTTCTTTCCGGCAAGCTCACTAAGGATGCTACATTTTCATCCAACAACCTAAACGCCCGATATTCGCGAGCAGAGATCATCGAGCGAGTCGAACAAGTTGAGAAGCTGTCTTTTTTGGTTCGAAATGACATTCATAGCATGCCGCAAGCGGCAATGTGTTGGGTCCTGCATAATACAAGCATTTCACTGGTTTTGTCTGGTGCCAAAAATCCCCACGAAATCCTTGAATGCGCAGCGGCCTCCGATGCAGAATACTACACCTCGGAAGAAATAAAGCGGGCGGCATTATTACACCACAAAGATTTTCAGGCTGCCTAGCGGATCCAGGCTTGGTGTCACCATGAGTCTAATTATCGTTCTATAACGCGTCTGATTCTAAGGAAAAAACAGGAAGTCTCTAACAAATTAAAATTCAGAGAGAAAGAAATGATAAGCGATCATGATCAGGAAACTTCGCGATCAGCGAAGACAAAATATGATTCTGACGGGTATGCTATGTTCGAGAAGATCCTCGATGCCGGTCTGATTCATGAAGCCAGAAAGCATATAGACTGGCTGCTGGAAAAAAATCCCGATACTCGGCCAGAGCAATTGCACCATTTCCTCATGCAAAACGATCCATTCTGGGTACGATTGGTCAGTGATGACCGATTACTAGATATAGCGGAACAGTTTATTGGACCGAATATTGCGCTATTTGCCTCCCATTATATTGCAAAGAGGCCTTTTGACGGCCAGGCCGTGTTGTGGCATCAAGATGGATCGTATTGGCCATTGGAACCGATGGAGGTTGTAACACTGTGGCTCGCTATTGATGACACCGACCAGGAAAATGGCTGCATGCGTGTTATCCCGAAGACGCAAACAATGAGGCTTCTTTCCGAAGATGAACTGCAATCGCAAGAAGACGGTGAGAATGTCCTCGGTTCAGGGATTGATAGCGGACAAGTTGATGAATCCAAAGCGGTGGATATAATCCTCAAAGCGGGTGACGTATCAGTCCATCATGCGAATGTGATTCATGGATCGAATGCCAATACCTCCAACAGATGGCGCCGAGGCTTGACGATTCGTTATATTCCGCCCTCTACGCGCATTATCTCTGAAGGGCTGCATCCAAGTGCCTTTTTCCTACGGGGACGGGCCGTCGAGGACGTAAATCAATACAATCCTCACCCCAAGTACATAGAAGGAAGGCACATGCAGTTCAGAGGAACGGAAACTTGGAATCACAAGTGTGATTCATGGAATGTGGAGATCCGGCCATTTTTGGCGAAGGATTGATAGATCAATCAAAGAGGATACTCGGCGGCCCGCCTCGGGTGTTGATCGGAAATGATGCCGGCTCTTGAATTAAGCCGATATTTACGGGGCGAGAGATTGGCGATCTTTTTGAATACGCGATAGAAGTGGGCGAGGTCATTAAAGCCACATTCGAAACAGATGGATACGATTTGCTGATCCGTTTCCGCCAGCAATTTCTGGGCAAATCGCACTCGTTGATAATGCAAATACTGCATAAAAGTAACGCCATGAACTGCTTTGAATTGGTTGGTGAATTGTCGCACGCTCAAGCAGGCCATTTTCGCCATATTGTCAACAGAAATCGCTTCATAGAAATTCGTGGAAATGTAATCCGCAACTTTTCGAATCCGCGCTACTGTTGGGTTTTCTGGCTCGGATTGCTTTGTCACGGGGATGTTCTGGTAGATTCGATTGAGGGCCACAACCAGGTTTAACAATGCCGCCTGGATCGCAGGGACATGTCCGTCGGCCTGAACGCGTTGCTCGTATAGGATTTTTCGCATCATTCTCGGTATTTCATACGCCGCATAGTCATGATGTGTGAGTGGTCTTAGATGCGTGCGTGCAAGGCGCTCCAGGGTATCGATCTGCTGGCGAAAAGTAGCCAATTCTTCCAGACTGGTATGCTCGATAGCCAGAATGTAGAGGGAAAGAGGTGAATTTTCTTTGTCGCGTAGGTAATGGTTGGTACCGGATGGAATCACGAAAAGATGCTCCGGTTCGAGCTGCACGCAGGAGGAATCCGCAAAACAGTCGGCCACGCCATCGAGAATAAAGTAGATTTTGGTATAGTGATTACACATTGGCTCCATAACAAAGCCGCTCTGGTGATGGCTTTCGCCGATGCAGATTCCATAGTATGGGATATCGAGCTTGATAGGATATTTCGTAGATTCTACTGCCGGTTTTGATTCAGTCGTCTCTGTTGTCACTGTCTACTTCCCTCGTATGAGATTCAATACACTTGATTCGCAGATAAGGCCAATTTTTTGCTCACCATAATTACAAAAAACAAGTGCCTGCATTACAAAGAATGGTTTTAAATAAAGCATAGATTGTGAACGAAGTGACTCTATTTTTGTTAGCATTTTTTTGTCAGCACTCGTTATGCGAGTAAAATTAGGAGAAAAATACTCTTATGCAAGGAAAATATCCACTTACAACAACGGTCGGTAGTTATCCGACCCCTCTTTGGCTGCAGTCTTTCAGCACAAAGGACAACTTACTAGATGCTATTCTGGTCGTGTTAAAAACCCAGGAACTTGCGGGAATAGATCTGTTGGTGGATGGCGAATTGCACAGGTGGAATATTAACCACGCCGCTACAAATGGAATGATCGACTACTTTGTCCGGCCCATGTCCGGTATCCAGACAGATTTTACCCGCAAGGATTTCGAGGACTTTCGCAATCAGTCTGGGATGGCTTATCGGGTTGAACCCGCCGGGATTGCCTTTGACCATATTGGTCCGGGCAACTTGAACCTGCTCCGTGATTACGAACTCGTCCGCGGTCTTACCCAAAGACCGCTTAAATTTACCGTTACCAGTCCATACATGCTGGCCCGGGTGCTCGTCAATAAATATTATAATACATTTCAGGATCTGGTTTTCGCGATTGCCGAAGTTTTGGCTGAACAGTTAGCAGGTGTGGATGCCGATGTGATCCAGGTTGATGAGGCAAACCTTACCGGCAGCCCGGAAAATGCGGAAATCGCCGCCGCTGGAATAAATCGAGTATTTGAGGATGCACCAAATCAGAAAGCAGTGCATCTTTGTTTTGGCAATTATGGTGGACAAACGGTTCAACAGGGAACCTACAAGCATCTCATCGATTTCATTAACGGTCTGTCATGCGATCACGTAGTGTTGGAAATGGCCAGGCGACCGGAATCTGATAAGCAGATATTGAGGGAGGTAAAGCCCGAAATGGATATCGGAATCGGCGTGATAGATATCAAAGATAACCAGGTTGAAACTCCGGACGAAGTTGCTCAACGGATCGAAGATGCGGCCCAAATATGCGGACAAGAGCGGCTACGGTATGTGCATCCAGATTGTGGATTGTGGATGCTCCCAAGGTCTGTTGCCGATGCAAAGATGCGAGCACTCGTCAAGGGTCGAGATTTATTTGTTGGTGGAAAGAATTAGCAAGAAATAAGATTTAGCGAAATAGCCCACCTTATTATTTGGTCATTGCATGGAAGCTGAAGAGCATTTTTATTCTGACGATCCATCTGTCGGCCCTACCGATGGCCGAACCACACTTGATGGAGTAAACTACTATTTTGTCGGCAACGGCCATATCACGGCAGCTATTCAAATCTGTTTGTCCGGGTCAGGCACTGCTCTCGGTCTACTGATTATGCATCCGGAGATATTTGGTCCTAAGAGAAATGCGTTTACTTTCGATCCTGAATCTGGCCTTGCAAAAACAAGCTTACGAATTTACGGTCAAGGATTTGACATTGCGCCAACGGCAGCCAACTTAGATTCAGAGTGGGATGAGCTCTCACAGGTTCCTGTGGTTCGTGGCAAATGGGGGAATGATAACATTATTGTCAATGAGTGTTTCTATTGTCCGGATCGAAACAAGCCCCGGCTTATCCGCGAGATTCGGCTGGAGAATCTATCTGCTGAATCTCTTTCAGTCAGCCTGCAGACTGGGGTCCTGTCACACAGTGTTGAGAAAAACCTGAAGCTATTGCCCCAAAGCGGGGAAACCTGTTATCTGGAGTATCGATTGTTAGGTGACAAGCCCAAATTGTCTGTTGCTTTCGATTGGACAAAGAGTGCTCAGCCCCAGGCTAATGCCGTTTCCTATTGGAATGATGCTCTCTCATTTCAATCCGATTCACCGCTTCTCAATCGTCTCCTTACGGCAGCAAGGAATCAGCTTCAGGCCAATATTGCCCATTCCGGCAGATTGGATGCCAGCATCTGGCAATACAATTTGGAGTGGGTACGTGATCAGTCAATGGTTGTTATCGGACTGACGGTTTCTGGGCAGTTTGAGCTGGCAGGCACTTTGCTTGACCGGATGCTCTCACAGTTCGTAACTGATCAAGGCGATACCATCGACTCGAGCCGCGAAAGACCTACGGCAGAAGTGGAGCTGGATCAAAACGGAGAACTCTTACTTGCCCTCAGAACCTATGTCGATTGGACTGGAGATCTGTCACTCGTGAAAAAGCACTGGCAAAAGGTTCGGGCTACGGCTGACTTTCCGTTGAGAGGGGTATTTCGCCATCATGATGCGGCTTTACTTCACAATCGGAGGGAGTTTTGGGAGCGGCACGCTTTGCACGGAATTGAGGAAGGCATGGAATTGATGTATCAGTTCTTTGTTTCACTGGGACTTTCCAGCGCAGCCTACCTGGCCCAACTTCTGGATTACAGGGACGAAGCTGAGAAGTGGCAAATTGCAGCACAAAACATCAAGAAAGCAATGCTTTTTCATCCAAAATATACGTTGATCGACAATGGTCACTTTATTAAACGGAGAAGGATGAATGGAGACATCCAGACAGAGGTTCATGTCCGCGAAGATTCTCTGTTACCAAAAGGCATCCCACTACTCGAAGAAGGCCCGCATTACCTGAATCCGGATAGTTCTGCGTCCCTGCCCATTGCATTTGAATTCATTGATCCCAAAAGTGACTTAGCCAGGAAAACCATGCAGCAGATTGAGCTGCTCTGGAACCAGCGCTGGGACAGCGGCGGCTATGGCCGATACAACGCGACCTCGGAGCCGGATTCTCCAGGCCCGTGGCCATTCGCTTCGTTGTTTGTTGCCCGGGCCTATCTGGAAATGGGGGAGAGTGAGAAGGTTTGGCGCATTCTGAATTGGCTGGATGAGATCCCTGGTGCGAAATCGGGAGCATGGTTTGAGTTTCATGGTCCCCGGCCCATTCCCCCATATCCCCAAATTGGAATTATTCCCTGGACCTGGTCAGAGCTGCTTATTTTATTCGTACATCACATGCTGGGAGTCAGACCCTCCCGGGATAAGCTGCTCTTGCGCCCACGATTTCTTGATGGAGTCCATGAGAAAGTCGTCTCATTGCGCATGCGGGATATTAGATTAAATATGCATTTGAAAAAAGCTGATGAGAGCGAGGAAGCTGGATTTTGGATCGATGAGCAGTTTTATCCCTATAACGAAAACGGTGTAACCATCGATATGCCCAGGAGCGACTTAAACGTTAGGGCTCTTATTCCTTAAGCGAAGGATAGATGCAGCCAGGTACAGTCGACTTATTTATAGAGATAGGACTCCCAGTCGGGATTGTCGACTTCATCGCGGTGGGTGGAATGGATTAGCCGGTACCTGCCATTATCATTTAGGTCAATAAATATGAAAAGACATCCACCCTGGAGGGTCTCGTAATACCAGGTTTCATTAGCGTTTCTGTCGGAAAGGCCTGGCAATCGATCGATGAAATCCGGAGCGGCATAAAGTAGAAGAATTCTACCCCGATCGGTTCGCCACCCTTCTGTTTCACCGAAGGAAAAGTTTATTTTGGCTTTCACCAATCTTTCAATATAGTCTTCTTTGAACTCATTCCGCGAAGTTCCTTTTGTAGGGTCCCTGCGCTCCCAGAATTGGACGAGAAATTCACGCTTCCCGGTCATGGTTAATTGTCTAAAGATCGATTTTTCGTCATGAGCAGCAATGTATGAAATTTGATCAAAGTAGTTTTGCAGGGCGGCTTCGTCAAGCTCCTGGTATACCTTGCGCTCCTGCTCAGCATGAAAGGCAAGCGCCTCGGCCCGTCTAAATACGGAAAAATGCTTCGATGCCGAAGCGCGAATGTTCTTATCGTCGTCAAATGCCTCCAACCGCATCAAATACCGCTCAATCTTAAGGCCCGAAATATCGAAAGAAGTGTAGATTGCCGTATTCTGATTCATCTTCCTGCGTCTCTTGCCACGGAGTCGACTTAGAGTCTTGCCTTCGCGATCCTCAATGACATAGTCCACATGGTATGCGCCTTCCTGATTGGCGGACACGTCTAAATTATACAGTTCCGCGTAGAAGGTGATATTTTCGAACCCATCGCCAAAAAGCGCTTGCGGATTCGGCATGATAAGCAGATTGTTCTTCACGAGCGGATTCTCAGGATCCGAGGCGCGCTGGATCTTGGAAGCAAATTGTATGTCGCTCATCGCCAGGGAATCCTTCGGAAACAGCGAGATTTCTACGGAGATTCTGCTTTGAGCTTCACCTTCACTATTTTGATCATGCAGAAAAGTCAGGACCCGATAACTTCCAGGTTCCAACAAAAAGGGCGTTGTGAAAACAAACTGTTGACCACGTCCAATTAGGTTTTTGTTATCGATCGTATCGGACTCCAAAATCTCTTGCTGAATGACGACTGAGTCATCGTACATAACCTTTGTCTCCAGCCGAAACCGTGCCACAAAAACCTGGTTGGCTTTCTGATAAACCAATCCTGAGCGGTCTATACCCTGGTATACTTCAAGTTTTGTATGGGTGGAATCACCTAAGAATTGAGCGAGATCGACGCTTAATCTCGGACGCTTTTTTTCCTGTGCCAATGATTGGTCCATGGCTGGCGGTGAGGCCATTAAGAAAAGCATAAACGCCAGAAGAGATTTTGACAGATGTTGTGCGTAATACATTGAAAACCTCGATTTGAGCACCAGGCTCTCAACTGCGGCGATTACTTCAATCCGGAATTCAAAGAAAGCAAAAAAAGGGAAAAGAAGCAAGCCTTGTCAAGAAATTTGTCAGTGGAATTCAATATTGACCTACTCATAAAGATCGTTCTTATCACAGTTCGCAAGTTCAATCAGAAAATTCCCGATTTTTTCAATCACGGCATCCAAATATTTCTGACCCTTTTGAGCACTGGCAAGGTCTGGTCTTCCAATTCCCGTATCGCGACTGACCTTACTCCAGTCTCGCTGTGCCCATGCCCATCCTTCACGCAGTGCCTGTATCTTGAATTTGCGCTCTGATCCATCGCCTGCCTCCGACAATGGCAAGACAAACTCCGGTGCTATGAAGAGCATCGCACTGGTTTCCATTTCTCCACCATGGTCACCAACGTCATCAAAATAGTCAGCCCAATCCGCAATGCGATACCAATCAATGACGCAAATAAAAATATCAGGATAATGCATTTGAATTTCACGTATCATCTGGCGGAAGTCATTGCCTCCATGTCCGTTCAAAACCACAAGTTTCGGGATCCCCTGGCGAGTCAAGGTATCAACCACGTCTGTGAGAACAGCAAACTGGGTGCTGGGATTCATGTTGATGACCAGTTTGATATCGAGCTGTCCCGTATTGACACCGAATGGAACCAGGGGCAACACGATGACTTTTGCGCCATCATTCCAGGCCATTTTTGCGGACTCTGCGGCGACATAATCGCACTGAATGTTGTCAGTTGCATAAGGCAGATGATAATTGTGGGCTTCAGTAGCACCCCATGGCAGCACGGCGACCTCGTAATCAATGTCCTTGATTGTCTTCCACGTGCTCTCAGCGAGCATGTACGGTCGTGGTGTGTCCGACTTCAATTTACGCTCCTATGCGTGCAGTTTTGTGACACCTGATACCAATATTCTAGTCAATGCAGAGCCTGTAAAGCGATTTAGAGAAGCTGCTTAGTCAGCCAGTCCGTAATCAGAGAGATCATTTCCATACGGGCGTATGATCGCCATAAATCGCTGCCTTCCCCAGCATTAATATACGATTCAATCCGGGTTTCCGGATGAGTGCTCGCCTCATAAATTTCTAACGCCTGAGTCCCAGCCGGACCGTCTTGAATACTAACAAGCACGAGGATTGGACGGAAGGGGGAATTGCGAATTATATCAAAACCAGCAGAATCAAGAAGAGCAGAAACCAGTACGGCCGCGTTCACATTTTCCTTGCCGCCGGCGCCAAGTAAAGCGTTGCGGGCTGTAATGCCGGTGCCAAGTATGGCAAGATTATTTGTATCGACTGCTGTGTGGCTGTGCAGGAAACTGAGCGCAGCAGCAGCATCTAGATGCAAATTGGCAATGCTCGCGGAATCAAAGCTCTGCCCTGGGGCTGAACTTCCTGAATTGCGAACATCGACTGATAGCACGATCATTCCCTGCCAACAGAGTCTTTCGGCGAGATCTGAGTATAGCTCCCTGGATTCCAGAAAAGGGCCAAGCAGGGCCAATCCCGGGGATTTCTTTCGCTTTTGTTTTGAACCAAAATCCGGTTCAAATAGATCGGCGGTTAATTTCAAACTGTCTGCTGTACTC
>JAUXJX010000342.1 GCA_030624545.1 Bacteroidota bacterium
CCGAAGGGAACGCCCCTTCTTGAAGCCTTCAAGATGGCAGACGATATTCTTCTGCACGCGACGCAGGGTATTTCGGATCTCATCACGGTTCCCGGGTTGATCAACCTGGATTTCGCCGACGTAAAGACGGTTATGGCGGAAATGGGCAATGCGCTTATGGGCACGGGCAGATCCTCCGGCCCGGAGCGCGCGCAGGAAGCGGCGACAATGGCAATTTCCAGTCCGCTGTTGGAAGAGATTTCCATGGAAGGTGCAAAAGGAATCTTGATCAATATTACCGGTGGTCTGGATATCACTCTTGACGATATCAAGAATGCCACTTCGGTAATCTCGGAGACGGCCGGATCGGAGGCAAATATCTTCTTCGGCGCCATTGTGGATGATCGGATTCAAGACGAAGTTCGGGTTACGGTCATCGCAACCGGGTTGGATGATCATCACAACGGCGGCCTCTCCGATGACCAGAATCCCTTCCGCGATATTGTTGGGTCGAGAAGCCGGATTCTAGATATCCCGGCATTCAAGCGCAAGGAAGAGAAATCATTTGCGGAGGAAACCGTTTCCAATAATGGTGAGAACGGAGATGTTTACGATATTCCGGCATTCATGCGAAAGAGGCAGACGAGGGAAGGGCAGTAGAATTGCGGATTGGTGATTGCGGATTGTGGTTATCGATATGAAATGGCTGTG
The DNA here is from genome assembly GCA_030624545.1 of Bacteroidota bacterium. Taxonomy (GTDB): domain Bacteria; phylum Zhuqueibacterota; class JdFR-76; order JdFR-76; family DREG01; genus JAUXJX01. The sequence goes on from JAUXJX010000342.1 coordinate 691, forward strand.
ATTCTTCCGGATTTGTCGTACATAAAAAAAGCGGAGCAATCCGCTTTTTTTATGGCTCTAGATTCTTGGTTTTCAAGCAGCTTTTTGCACCTTACCTGAGCGAATGCACGATGTGCAGACCCGCAGTCGTTTCACTTTTCCGTCAACTTTGGCTCGCACCTTCTGCAAATTGGGCAGCCAACGTCTTTTGCTCAGGTTGTGGGCATGACTAACATTATTGCCAACGATGGGTCCTTTGCCGCAGATGTCACATCTTCTTGCCATATCAAATACCTCTAGAGTTCAGATTCAAACGGTGCATAAGGTAAAATATCTGCTGACAAAAATCAAGGAAATTTGGCAATAGACAACGAATTGATTCACTAAGAAGTAACCGAAAACCCTCCAAAATTATGACGTTGCTTCATAATTCATGTAACCCGAAATTGAAGGCCATAAGTTATGAGCAACCAATTCAAATCCGAATATTTTGCTGCCATTTCTGACGCGTTACCATGCTTGAAAAGCGGGGAGTTTTGAAATGGGGAGCATACCTGTTTTTGTTTTCAGTGAAGCCTGTTTGCAGTCATAGCCGGATTAGTCAGAAAAGTATTGCCAATTCAGGTATTTGTTGATATTTTGCAATAGGTTATGCCGTAGACTATCGCGGCTTTCCGGGAACATATCAAAGGGATAGCGTTCTTGAGCATTCATTCAATTGAATGCTCTTTTTTTCACACAAAGGTGTTGAGGGAGCAAATGTCCGGAAAACGTGCTGTAGTCGCCCTGGGTGGCAACGCCATCACGCGTGAATTCGAGGAAGGGAACATATACCAGCAATTCGCCAATACCAGGCGGAGCCTGCTGGGTGTTGCCAGGATGATCGAGCAGGACTACCTGCTTGCACTGACGCACGGCATTGGTCCACAAGTTGGCAATTTTATGCGGCGCGTGGAAGCCACAAGGGACATTCTTCCTCCAATTCCACTCGGGGTAATGGTCGCGGACTTGTGCGGCGGTATGGGATATATGATCACGCAATCCCTGCAAAACAAGCTGTCCATTCGAAAGATTGATCGCCAGGTCGTAACAATCCCGGCGCAAGTGATCGTTGATAAAGACGATCCTTCGATCTTAAACCCGGCCAAGTTTGTGGGCAGCTTTTTCCCGGAGGAACAGGTTGAGGAACTCCGACGCGAGCGAAATTGGATTATGAAAGAAGATCCCGGCAGAGGCTGGCGGCGCGTCGTCCCTTCGCCGGAGCCGAAGACCATTGTCGAACAGAAAATCATAAAAGAACTCTTTGATCAAGGTGTGATCGTGGTTACAGTGGGTGGCGGGGGAATTCCGGTGTACGTGGAGGAAGATGGAACCTACGAGGGGGTGGACGCGGTAATTGATAAAGATCCGGCATCTGCTGTTCTCGCGAAGGCTGTTGGAGCAACTGAGCTTCATCTTTTGACGGCTGTTGATAAGGTTGCAATCAATTATGGCACGCCCAAACAGGAGGATATTGCCAGGCTCACTCTGGCTGATGCAAGAAAATATATGCGGGCGGGTGAGTTTCCTTGTGGCAGCATGGGGCCTAAGATTCAAGCTGCCGTGCAATTCCTTGAAGCCGGAGGAGAGAAGGTTCTGATAACGTCCGTGGAAAAACATATTCAGGCACTGGAAGGACAAACGGGAACACTCTTGCTGCCATGAAGACGCACGAAAAGCTGATGAAAGGGAGATTGTCTTGAAGATTCATGAATATCAGGCCAAGGAGATCCTGAAGAAATTCGGCGTGGAGACTCCTCACGGCCGGGTGGCGACCACGCCGGAAGAAGCGAAGTCGATCGCCGAAGAGATCGGGGGCGGAGTTGTCGTAAAAGCGCAGATCCATGCAGGCGGCCGCGGAAAAGCCGGTGGCGTAAAATTGGCCGGCTCTCCGGAGGAGGCTCAAAGAGTTGCCGCTGAGATTCTGGGTAAGATTCTTGTCACGCATCAAACCGGGCCCGATGGCAAGCAGGTGCGAAAGGTTTTGGTTGAGGAAGCCATGGATATCGAGAGGGAATTGTATGCTGGAATGGTGCCGGACCGGTCCGCTGCAAAGCTGGTGTTTATGGCCAGTACAGAGGGTGGCGTGGAAATCGAGAAGGTGGCGGCAGAGACGCCGGATAAAATCCTTAAGGAGTATATTGAGCCGGGCCTTGGTTTGCTGCCATTCCAAACAAGGAATCTCGCTTTCGGTCTCGATCTTAGAGGGGATCAATTTAAGAACGCTGTTCGATTTCTTTCCGGGCTCTACCGCGTTTATGTTGAGAGCGAAGCCTCCCTGGCAGAGATTAATCCCCTGGTCGTCACCAAAGACGGCCGGGTTCTCGCCTTAGACGCCAAGATCAATATAGACGATAACGCTCTTTTTCGGCATAAGGATCTGGCTGAGCTGCGCGACATTCACGAAGAGGAGCCCTTGGAAGTTGAGGCCGGAAAGTATGATCTCAATTACATAAAACTGGATGGCGAAATAGGCTGTATGGTAAACGGCGCGGGTCTGGCCATGGCGACCATGGATATTATCAAGCTGGCAGGATCGGAGCCCGCCAACTTCCTGGATGTAGGCGGAGGTGCGAGCGCCACCACGGTCGAGAATGGCTTTAAGATATTGCTCGCCGATAAAAATGTGAAGGCTGTACTGATCAATATATTCGGAGGCATTGTCCGCTGCGACAGAGTCGCACTCGGTGTGATCGAGGCTGCCAAGAAGGTCGAGATCGATGTTCCTGTCGTCATTCGTCTGGAAGGCACCAATGCAGATGAGGCCGCTGATATCCTTCGGCAATCCGAGCTGAAATTTGCGGTTGCCGGAGACCTGAGAGATGCGGCCGAGAAGGTAGTGGCAGCAATTCGCGCCTAACGGAAAAGCTGAATGTTGGATGAACTAACCTGAATTATTCACCACAGGGTTCACAGAGAAAAAGCAAAAAAATGTTAATGCTTGAAAATTAAAGTGTTATTAAAAAAATGACTGTTCTGTAGGTGAAGCTGAGTTTTTGATTTGAATTGAAGAAATTTGCC
>JAUXJX010000420.1 GCA_030624545.1 Bacteroidota bacterium
TCAAAGACCACCCGCGAGGCCTTTGCCAGCCCGGAGAGAAGTCCTTCCGGAGAAAAATCCTGATCTAATTCGGCCACAAATGTCTGTTGGGCAGAAACGGACTTTTGGATCAGCCGGGATTTCTCGCGCTCGCTGATCAATTCGATCCCCTGGCTAATCAATCTTTCATATGAATGCAAAAGATCCAGATCATCATCGCTGAAATCATTGGCGACAAGACTATCGATAGCCACCACGCCTTTAACGTCGCCTCGAATTGACAGGGGTACTCCAAGAAAAGATCGAATTTCTACCGGCTTTCTATAATACCGCACAGACTGCTGGCCTGCGGGTATATTCTGTTCCAGGACCGAAGTCTTGTTGACCGATACGCTTCCCGGCAGCGTACCGTTTACATCAACTTGATCGCCCGACTGAATCAAATCACTTTCGCTCTGGCAGAATTCTACCTGGAGCCCCTTTAGATTCTCGTTCCACAAAAATATAATGGCTGAATGAGCCGCGAAGGAGGCGTGAACGATCTTAATCAGGTTGTCAAAGAACTGGCCGATGCCCTCGTAGAAATCAAACTCTTCGTCCTCGGCAGAGAAGGGCAGCTTCTCCTCATCCGACATCACGGATCGAATTGTTGAGACTTCCTCCTGGCCAAAGTTTCCAACATCATCTTCTCTCGGCTTGCCCATATTCCAGAGGACATAAATGACGACGAGGCCGACAAGCAAAACAACAAAACGAACGGCCCAACTCCAGCCCGACTGTTCAAAGAACTCAGTAACAAAGATGCCCACACCGAATAGAATGATGAGCAGGCCCCACAAATAGCGCTCATCCAGGTTATCCCAAATGGAATCGTTGGCGCTCCTCATCCTGATTATCCTATTTTTTTGAATCTTGAATATACCATAAAATGCTCGATTGTCAACATCAATTGAGGCAAATCATCTAACACGCTATGAAATATAGCAAATCTGAACGAAGATTGCTATTTAGTAATCCTGTAAGCGGAGGTTAAATAGGAAATCTTAGAATCTGATGGATTCAGTCTACGATTGCGTACCGGATCAGACTGTTGAATATTGGTGGGAAAGGCCAGGGGATTCAAAATATGGGGGGATATGCCTCTAACGCCTCGCGCTGCTCTTAGCCGAGTAAGCCCGGGCACGAAGTTTGATTGACACATTGGTGTGAAACACGGCATCCCCGCGCCTTAATTCAAGCTTGACTGAATCATCTATATCGCTTTGTTGAATCATCTTAACTATGTCGCCGACATCACCACGACTTAGGATGCGGCGATCGTTGAAAGACAGAACCTGGTCGCCGACTTCAATACCGGCCTGTGCTGCCGGGCTATTTTCGTGGATATATGTCACCCTGAAAAGATCGCTGCGACCGGGATCCGAGTCAACCGTAATACCGATCCAGGCTTCAGGCTGCACCTGCCGGTCTGCGATACTGGCAATACTGGGCAGAAGTGAGCCGACCGGAACGACAACATATTCATCGTGTTGGACCATCCCAGTTAGGCCACCCATGTCTTCAGAGGACTCCATCCGGGCAGCCAAAATGCCCAACACTTGCCCACTTAGACTGAAGACCGGTGCGCCGCCGCAGCCTCGCCAAGCCCTGGCTCCGATTACTACCCTCTCCTGATCTATTATGCCCTCCACCAGCCCAACAGAGACTGCCGGACCCATTCCAAGTGAATTGCCCATGACGAAAACCCAACTCCCCAGCTTCAGTCCCTGATCGTGCGCAAAAGATGGATTGGGCAATTGCATCTCTCTAACTTTCAGCACGGCAATCTTTTTTATATCATCGATACCCAACAGCTCGGCATCCATGCTTTCTCCAGAATGCAGCACAACGGAAATAGATTGCATTCCATTGACTACGCTTCTACGCGTAAGCACAATTCCACGTGAATCTACCACCAGACCCGAACCGACATGTTTCTGCATGACCGGACGAATGATGTGTACGGGATCACTAGAATCCCTGGTTTGAACCGTCTCTTCCAGTTGGATAATCCTCGATTTTGCGATAACGGTAACCACGTATTTTTGAGAGGAGACGATCAGCTCGCGAAATTTCTTTTCCAGATCCGAAACGGCATTCATTTGCCCGGAAAGATCCGTGGCAAACACACAAAATTGAATAGCCGTAATGGTGATGGGTAAAAGGAAAATACGGAGTACTCTTTGCATGCTCGGAACGGTGTGCGCTTTAGAAGGTGACAGTTGTCGACTGACTGGTTTGCAGGATTCGTGGAGTTCTCGTTTGTGTGTATTCGGACTCTGTGTCAAGCTGCCATTGTCGATGGAAATCTATAGATTCGACAAACCTACCTTCTGAATCTCTAGATTCGCCTTGCAACTCCTCCATCACATAGTTGACCCGTTCCCTTGGCGTATCCGGGATTTGCCTGGGGGCTTGCATGGGCGTAACAGGCCCCACATTTTGGTCAGTGATGGTTTGAGACGCTACGGGCGAGATAGGTTTATCGGGGGATCCCGATGCATGGGAAAAGACATCCACCGACACGTAAACCAGCAAAAACAGCGCTACGGCAGAGAAGCTAAAAGCAGGAATTTTATTGGTTTGAAAAATAGATGCGACTTTCTCCAGGAAAGTATCAGACTCTAGCTCACGCCGGATGCGACTGCGAAGAACAAAGTTAAAGGTACTAGACGTCTTCACCAGCTCCATCTGGCGTAGCCTGGTTCCAAGCGCAGCCATCCTTGAAAGCACGGTATCGCATTCATTACACTGCTGAATATGATGATCAACTTGAGTTTTTTCGTCCCCCGAAAGCGCGCCATCGACATAATCGGTGAAAAGGTCCCTAAACTTGTCACAAGATTTCATATGCTAATTCCTCCAAATGCAGGCTAAAACAACGGCACAACAAATATATTATCATTTTCTTATTTTTTGTCCAACAAAAATTTCAGTTTGTCTTGAAGACGAATTCGTGCGCGATTAACGCGGGACTTAACCGTCCCCAGTGGTACATCGATGATTTTACTGATCTCTTCATACGAAAGTTCCTGTATATCACGCAATATAATCACTTCCCGGAATTTTGGTGAAAGCTGCTGGATTTCGCGTTGAATAATATCATCGTACATCCTGGTATTCGTTTTCTTTTCCGGGCTCTGGGAATCGTCAAGAATCTCGTAGTCCTTATCCTCAA
>JAUXJX010000452.1 GCA_030624545.1 Bacteroidota bacterium
ATTGATCAATTTGATTCCAGCCATATTACACTCGACCAGCCGCTCCCACCGGCGGGAATAGAACCGTTCAAAATGGGGGAAGTAATCGTCAAAATAGGGTGTATTGCTGTAATTTGAAACCAGGCTGGCCTTGTGAGTTCGCCACCAGTTGCTCAGAGGATCTATCTTTATTTCTCTCAATGCCGTTCTGTAATGCTCGGGCCGCAAAACCGGGACAGTCAAATTCTTCTTGCCGTCAACAGTCTTAATCCAGGTGCGGTTGATATTCGAGCGAGATGAATACGGCTGGCCGTCGAGAAAAACGACGACATCTGCGACGCACATCTTCTGCCACCAGGACAAAGGGGGAAAATAAGAAGGAAACAGTGTGGTAAGTTTTTTTGACATGGTCCGGGAGAAAATTGCTTTGTGAATCGTCCTTAAGAACTCGACCCTAATCTATGATGATGGAGAGGAAAAAGCAAGTGAGGAAATTGGCAATTAAGATGAATAAGGAACTACTAGGGAAGGATGAGCGGGACGGTTTCAGCTACGAAAGCGATAATAAATCAAATCCCCATCCTCAACAATATAATCCCGGCCATGAACGGCAATCAAACCGTGTTCCCGTAAAGTATGTTCGGAAGCATATTGCTCCAGTTCGCTGATCTTAATCACTTCGGCGCGAATGAAACCTTCTTCGAAATCACTGTGAATACGCCCGGCTGCCTTTTGCACGTTGGTATTGCGCCTTACGGTCCAGGCATGCGTCTCGTTTTCGTTTGCCGTGAAGAAGGTGATCAAATCCAGCAGCTCATAGCCCGCCCGAACCAGCTTTTGCAGTCCGGTTTCGCTCAAGCCCAGCTCTTTTAGAAACAATTCCTGATCTTCCGGATCGAGCTGCGTGATTTCAGCCTGGGCTTTGCTGCTGATCTGTAAAAAGCCCGCCCGCTGTTCCTGAGCAAGGCCCCTTAATTTCTCAGTATCGGGATTGTCTTGAACGTGATCTTCGTCTACATTTGCAATGTACAGAACCGGCTTTCCCGTAAGCAGGCCAAACGGTTTGATCAAAGCAGAAGCCTCTTCCTCCAGGGTCATCTGGCAGAGCATTCGTTCCTCATTAAGCCCGGCCATCAGCAGTTCAAGCGTATCGACTTCCGCCCTGGCATTCTTATCTCCCGACTTCGCCATTCTTTTGATGCTCTGGATCCGCTTTTCCAGGATTTCGATGTCCTTCAAAATGAGTTCAGTGTTAACAATCATGATGTCCCGAAGCGGGTCGAGCCCGGCGGCAATATGGGCCACATTGGCATCCTCGAAGCAGCGGACCACATGAGCTAGTGCATCGACCTGCTGAATATTGCTCAAAAACTGATTTCCCAGCCCTTCGCCCTTGCTGGCACCTTTGACGAGTCCGGCGATATCAACAAATTCTAAGGTGGTCGGGACCGCCCTGGCGGAGCCTACAATCTTTTGGATTATCTCCACGCGAAGATCTTCGAGCGGGACAATTCCGTGATTGGGATCAACAGTACAAAAAGGGTAGTTGGAGGCCGCAACCTGCTGGTTGGTTAAGGCATTGAATAGTGTTGACTTGCCAACATTGGGTAGGCCGATGATGCCGCAACTGAAACCCATGGAATCAGACCTCTTCCTCTTTTTTTATGCGGGATTTCGCCTTCCTGGCAACCCATTTGACTTTTTCATCTATCCACCGGCCTGGAGCCGTATCCTTCCCGAGCAGAGCCGCACCCAGCACCAAGAAAAGAATTCCCTGCAAAATCGGTAAAAACAGTCCAATGACTCCGAGGATTAGCAATAGAACCCCAGCCGAAATTCGCAGTAGGCGAAAAAACTTATGCCAGTTCTTGCTCAGCATGATAGACTTTCACGGGTTAGCAGTCGAAGCGCTTCCAAATATTTGGCGCTTGTATTGCGAATCACCTCCGGCGGCAGCTCGGGTACAGGGGGCTGTTTCTCCCATCCGATTGATTCGAGCCAATCACGCAGGTATTGCTTGTCGAAACTAACCTGGGCGTGTCCTGGTTCATATTGGTCCATAGGCCAGAATCTGGATGAATCAGGCGTAAGAGCCTCATCGATTAGATAGATCTCATCCTCCCTCTTGCCAAATTCAAATTTAGTGTCGGCGATTATAATGCCGCGCTCTGCGGCGTAACTTCGCGCCCAATCGTAGATTTCAGTGCTTAGATCACGAACCTGTCCGGAAAGCTCCGAGCCCACGATATCTTCCATCTGGGAAAAGGTGATGTTCTCATCGTGGCCAGTGTCGCTTTTGGTGGAAGGCGTAAAAATCGGTTCGTTGAGCCGGTCCGACTCACGCAATCCTTCTGCAAGAGCGATGCCGCTGATGGCGCCGGTCCGTTTGTAATCTTTCCAGCCGGAACCCGAAATGTATCCCCGCACAATGCATTCGACCAGAAGAGGTTCGGTCCGCAAAACCAACATGGATCTTTTTTCCAACTGATCCCTATGTTGCCGGCAAACCTCAGGAAAGTCTTCGAGTTCGGTGGATACGAGGTGATTCTTGACAATGTGGCCGGTTTTGTCGAACCAGAAGCGGGAGATTTGAGTGAGAACCCTACCCTTTTCCGGTATCCCATTCGGCATGATGAAATCAAATGCCGATATGCGATCGCTGGCAACGATTAACAGCCGATCATCAAAATCGAAGATTTCGCGCACTTTCCCGCTTCTGTGAAATTTCAAGTTGGGCAGATGGAATTCTGTGAGGATGGACACGGGACCTCCAAGTTATGATCAAGATATACCGGTTTGAACTGCATTTTGATTCAGTGTGACATCCTTTTCTAGCCTCAGAATCACACTGAATTACACAGAAAAGTTCGGCGTGGTTCTGCGTGGTTCTGTGGCTATTCACATAATTCGATCAAAACCCCAAACGTCGACTTCGTATTAATTAAAGCGACCCTGTGCCCGTCCGCTCCTTTGCTGGGCTGTTCATCGATTCTCCTGATAAATGCGAAGTGTCTGAATTGGAAATAACTTCAAATCCTTTTCGTAATGCTATGAAAGTCAAACTCAGTCGTGGGAATGTTTTTG
>JAUXJX010000240.1 GCA_030624545.1 Bacteroidota bacterium
AAAAAGTGCAGAGCTTTGTGGTTTGGATTCCGGCGGATAAAGATTGTTTTAGAGCACTGACAAACTTGGAGGTATGTTTATGAGCAACAAACAACTGATAGGACTTTGGCGATTCATGATCCCAATTCCTGGCAAAGTATGGCAGGGTCAGGTCTCCAAAAGCGCTCGGAAGATAGAAGCGGGACTTGCCTTTATGAGCGCGGAACATCACGCGGTGCGTAATTTTGTGGTTAGAGAGCTTCCCCGGGTCGGAGAACCGCTGTCCCCAGAGTTTATTGGGCAGACTTTGAATTTGTCCGTTGCCCGCGTGACCACCATTCTGGAAGAGTTGGAGACGCACCTGACCTTCTTATTCAGAAACGAACAGGGAGCGGTCGCCTGGGCGTATCCTGTAACGGTCGACAGTACGCCCCATCGTGCCGCCTTCAGCACCGGTGAGGAGATTTGTCTTGCCTGAGCAATCGACGCCTTCGCGGCGCCCTTCGTGCAAGGGCAATTACGAAAAGAACCCCTGTCGGTTGTCGTCACGACGGAATGTGCGCATTGCGCTCAGCCGCTCCACATCGAAATCGACTGCGAGATGAAGTATCGTGTCGTGGAGGAAGGGGCCGATCCCCTGGTCTTTATGCCATTTGTGAACTTTAGCAAGCTGACCGACCCAAGCATCATCGACGCCTTCTGACGAAAATCCGTATTCTTCTGGTCAGAAGAGCACGCACGGGAATATCGCAGTAGAGTGAGGAGGATAAGCGGGTCGTACTTAACAATGAGCCAGATCGCCTACATCACGCCAATCATCCAGGGAGCGCTCTTTGCGTTTCCACCAGGTAGTTGAGGCCTTTTCGTGTGCAGGTCGTTCGTGATCGGATTAGGTCGAGACGTTTGGGTAAGGGTGTACCTGGATAATTCAGAAACCACAGAGAACACAGAGGTTAAGTTATTGTATTTATCGTAGTTAAAGACAATTTCTTCAATTCAGATCAAAAACTCAGTTTTCACTTAGAGAAAAGCCATTTTCTTAATAACACTTTGATTTTTAATGATTAAAGATCTTTTGTTTTTCTCTGTGAACTCTGTGGTGAATAATTTTGGTGTATTTTTGAAATTGTCGCAAGTATTAATCTTTTATGTCTTTGGTATTCTTAGCGCCTTTGCAAGAGATTCTTGTAAATAAATTTATTAACTTTCATCATTAACGCGCCAAAACGTGTCTTCTGGGCCAGGTGCCCTGACCTGGACTCCCGGGAAGTCATTCGGCCTAGGGACAAACCACAGCCAGCGAGGCAGATTATGAATTTGCGAGAAAAAGTGAAGGATTTCTCTTTCAAATACCCCAAGACGGTTATGCTGTTGGTAACCCTGCTGTCCGTGGGTCTGGGAACCCAGATCCCCCGGATCTCGATTGATACCGACCCGGAAAACATGCTGCCTGTCAACCAGGCCGCACGAGTGTTTCATAACGAAGTCAAAAAGGACTTCGCCCTCTCCGATTTAATTGTCGTCGGTGTGGTGAACGAAGAAGACCCAGATGGCGTGTTTAATCCACGGTCGCTCTCACGGATCCACGAACTGACCCGAAAAATCGAGCAAATCGAAGGCGTCATACGTCAAGATTTATTCTCCATTTCCACAGTCGACGACATATCCCAAGGCGGTCCCGGCGTAGTCCGATTTGAATGGCTTATGGCCACACCCCCAAAAACTCGTGAAGAAGCACGCGCTATCCGTTCAGCCGTTGAACGAAATCCCGTGCTGCATGGAACACTCCTAAGCGAAGATGGGATGGCTGTTGCGATTTACGTTCCAATCAAAAACAAAAATGAGAGTCATCGGATTGCCACAGAGATCGATGATATTATTGCCGGGTTTGAAGGCGACGAACAGTACTATATTCCGGGCCTGCCGGTAGCCGAAGACACATTTGGGGTTGAAATGTTCAAGCAAATGGGCATCGCCGCCCCAGTAGCGGGCCTGATTATTTTTCTACTTATGTGGCTCTTCTTCAGGAGTCTCGCTTTGATCATCTCTCCCATGATCGTAGCGATCCTTACCGTCATTTCTCCGATGGGCCTGCTAATCGGCCTTGGGTTCACGGTGCACATCATGAGTTCAATGATCCCCATATTTCTCATGCCGATCGCGGTGGTCGATTCGGTCCATATTCTTAGCGAATTTGCCGATTTGTACCCCCGCATTGGGGATCGCAAGAAGACCATCCGAACGGTTCTGGATAATCTGTTCAAGCCTATGCTTTACACTTCACTGACGTCTGCGGTAGGATTTGCCTCCCTGGCGCTTGCGCCGATTCCACCGGTTCGTGTCTTCGGCGTTTTCGTAGCATTTGGAATAATCACTGCCTTTTTCTTTACCATCACCTTCATACCGGCTTATGTGGTTTGTTTGAGCGATGAGCGGATTGCAAAGCTTCGGCGGCCGCAAGAACACAAACGGCATCTTCTGGCGAGGCTGCTCGCAGCGCTGGGTCCCGGAACGATTTCGAATTCAAAGCTTGCGGTGGTCGCCGCGCTAATCGTTCTTGCGATTAGTGTCTTTGGCATCAGCCGGATTCAGATCAATGACAATCCGGTACGGTGGTTCCGCTCCGAACACCGCATCCGCGTCGCCGACCGGGTTTTGAACGAGCATTTCGGCGGCACTTATAATGCTTACCTTGTCTTTAAGAAGATCGAAAAGACCGGCGAACGGCACGAACTTAACAACACAATCGGCTCGCTCCTAACGAAAACGAGAACCGAGAGTGGATTCAACCTGACCGCCCAGTGGAATGAAATCCACAACATGGCGGCGCCTAAACCAATGAGCAAGCATCTCGATGACCTGGTCGATGCCGTTTTTACAAAGCTCGACGAAGCAAATGACGAAGAGATAGATACCTGGGAACGGGTGCTCGTCCTTCTGGAGGACAAACAGACGCAGAGCAAATTTTTCCAGACTCCTGAAGCACTTCATTATATCGAAAGTATCCAGGCTGACCTATTAAAATCCGGCCTGGTCGGGAAATCAAATTCTGTGGTTGACGTCGTAAAAACGGTTCACCGCGACCTGCGCGAAGGGGAGCAGCGCTATTTCTCGATCCCGAACAATTCGAATGCCATAGCGCAGACACTACTCAGCTACCAGTCGTCCCATCGTCCGCAGGACCTATGGCATTTTTTGAAGCCGGATTTACGTGAAACAACGATCTGGGTACAGCTAAAAAGTGGCGACAACCAGGATATGCTGCAGGTAATCCGTCACGTTGAGCTCTATCTGGAGGAAAACCCACCACCCGAAGGCGTATCGGCTGACTGGGCCGGCCTAACTTTCCTCAATGTGGTTTGGCAGAACAATATGGTCAACGGCATGTTAAAGGCTCTGCTTGGCAGCTTTGTTATTGTATTCATTATGATGCTCATACTGTTCCGATCGTTCTTGTTCGGGCTTCTCGCGATGCTGCCTCTATCGCTCACCATCTCGTTCACCTACGGATTGATCGGTTTGGTCGGCAAAGATTACGACATGCCTATCGCCGTGCTCAGCTCGCTGACGCTTGGTTTGTCCGTGGACTTTGCCATCCATTTCCTCCAGAGAGCTCGCGAACTCCATTCAAAGACGGGCAATTGGGTGGAAACGGTCAAGCGCATGTTTGAGGAACCTGCGCGGGCGATTTCGCGAAACGCCATTGTCATTGCCATCGGCTTTCTGCCGATGCTCGCGTCTCCGCTCGTTCCTTATAATACGGTTGGATTTTTCCTGGCAGCAATCATGGCGATCTCGTGTGTGGTGACGTTAATCCTGTTGCCCAGTGTGATGCATCTTCTGAGGAATCGCCTATTCTTTAAGTAAAGCAGAAAGCGAAAGGCAGAGTACTAATTTCCTAACGTGCCAATATAGGAGATCAAAAATGACGCAGAGAGCCGTGGTGATAATCGTAACGGTCTTGGGGACGTTGTTATTCAAAGGTTCAGCAAATGGTCAAGACCTTACCGATGTTAATGAGGTTGTCCGGCGCGCCAACCTGTCCGCCTACTATGCAGGTGACGACGGCCGCGCACGCGTTCGGATGACTATTATCGATTCCCAGGGACGAGAGCGGGTCCGCCAGTTCACGATTCTACGCCGTGATGAAAGTGAGGGCGGCGATCAGGACTACGTTGTCCTATTTAGCCGGCCGGCCGATGTGCGCAATACGGTTTTTCTGGTGAAAAAGCACGTGGGTAAAGCCGACGATCGCTGGCTTTACTTGCCGGGACTGGACTTATTGAGGCGCATCGCCGCCGGTGACAAACGTACCAGTTTTATCGGATCGCACTTTTTCTATGAAGACGTTTCTGGCCGTGGGGTTGAGGAGGACACGCATGAGTTGGTGGAAACTACCAATGAATCTTACATTGTCAACAATATACCGATCGACGAAGGGTCCGTGGAATTCAGTTCCTGGACAGCATGGATTGACAAGAAGACGTTTCTGCCGAAGAAGATGGAGTATATCGACGACACCGGGAATGTTTACCGCAGGATAGAGGCGCTCCAAATTGAGGATATTGGCGGAT
>JAUXJX010000047.1 GCA_030624545.1 Bacteroidota bacterium
GACGTAACCGACTTATCGCGAATGCCGCACGGGACAATGAAGTCAAAATGCTGCAGGTCCGGGCATATATTCAGTGCCATCCCATGCAGCGTGATCCAACGGCTTACTTTCACACCAATGGCGGCAATTTTCTTGTCGCCGGCCCATACGCCGGTGTAACCATCTCTTCGATTCGTGGCAATGCTAAAACAAGCCAGCGTATTCATGATAACCTTCTCCAGTTGGCGCAAGTACCAGAAAACATCTTTGCGGATCTCGGCCAAATCCAAAATTGGATAAGCCACCAACTGTCCGGGACCGTGATAGGTTATATCTCCGCCGCGATCTGTTTCGGTCAATTCGAATCCCCTGCTTTCCAGATAATCGGAGTCCACAAGAAGATGATCCCTGCTGCCGGACTTGCCCAGCGTGATTGTAGGCGGATGCTGCAAAAGCAACAGGACATCGAGGGTCTCCTCCCGTCGGCGTAATTCCAAGAGCCGCTTCTGCAGATTCCAGGCAGATCGGTACTCCAATTCTCCAAGATAAACGTAAATGCAGGTTTTTTTTTGCATCATCATTACAAGACTGGATAAGTCAGGCTGATTTCCGAATCAGATCGGCATATAATATGAAAGATGGAGGAACAAAATCAAGCAAAATCAATGGCTGAGAGTGGATTGCCGGGTAGGCAAGCGTTTTCGGAGTTCATCTTCTGAGGAACTAAACCTCCATAATCTCAGCTTCCTTCCCCGTTAACGATTCATCAATTTCCACAGAAAAAGACTCGATGAGTTTCTGAATTTCGTCTAATTCATTGTGTGAGGCGTCCTCGGAAATTTCATGATCTTTTTCTCGCTTTTTGATGTGCTCATTCACGTCGCGCCGAATGTTGCGCAGAGCGATTTTGCCATCTTCGGCCATCTTCCTTACCAGGCGCACCAGGTCTTTTCTGCGCTCTTCGGTCAGCGGCGGGATGGGAATTCGAACAACATGGCCATCATTGGCGGGGTTTAAGCCAAGATCGGATTTGAGGATTGCCCTTTCAATCTCCGAAACCATGTTCTTTTCCCAGGGCTGAACGGCGAGCGTTCTTAGCTCCGGCACCGTGATGTTGGCTACCTGGTTGATGGGCACCATGGAGCCATAGTAATCGACCTTGATTCCATCGAGCAAGGTAGCCGTCGCTTTTCCTGTGCGAATTCGACTGAATTCCTGCCGCACGGCCTCCACGGTTTTTGTCATGCGGGTCTCTGCGTCTTTGTAAAATTCACTTTTCATTTTGATCACCCATTACTATCGTTCCAACTTCTTCTCCCAACATAAATCTCTTGAAATTGCCGGCCACGGTCATATTGAAAACCGCAATTGGCATCTTATTCTCCATACAAAGCGTAATTGCCGTATAATCCATTACTCTCAGTTCACGATTCAGGACCTCGATGTAGCTGATGCTCTTGAAACGCTCCGCATTCGGCACTTTCTCGGGGTCTTCGGCATAAACCCCATCAACCCTGGTACCTTTTAGAATTGCTCCTGCCTCAATCTCGATGGCCCGAAGTGCGGCGGCCGTATCCGTGGAAAAATAGGGGCTTCCGGTACCGGCGGCGAAAATGACTATTCTGCCTTTCTCCAAATGGCGAATGGCACGGCGTCTGATATAAGGCTCGGCAAAAGCCTCCATACGAATGGCCGTTTGAATTCTGGTATGAATACCAATTTGCTCCAGAGAATTTTGCAGCGCCAGGGAATTAATTACGGTGGCGAGCATTCCCATTTGATCACCGATGACGCGATCAAATCCTTGTGCTCCTGCCGAGAGACCTCGAAAGATGTTGCCCCCTCCAATTACCGCTCCAATTTCAACCCCCAGATCGCGGACGTCGCCGATCTCTTTTGCAATGAATTTTACCACGTCAGCTTCGATGCCAAATGGCTTTGAGCCCATCAAAGCTTCACCGCTAAGCTTTATCAGGATGCGCTTATAGATGGATTCAGCCATGATCTAACACCTTATGAGCTGTGATTGGGTAAGCAAGATTTCTGAAGCAGATCAACCTATCTGGAATCTTTGGAATCGTCTGACAATAATATTCTCGCCGATCTTCGCGCGAAGGTCAGTTAGAACATCCTGCACCGTCTTTTCCGGATCGCGAATAAAGCTCTGCTCCATCAGACAGACTTCCTGATAGAATTTTTCCAGTTTGCCTTGAGCAATTTTGTCAATGATTTGGTCGGGCTTGCCGGCCTCTTTTGCCTGGCCGCGATAAATCTCCAATTCCTTGTCGATTTCTTCCTGCGCCAATTGTTCCCTCTTAACCACCCTCGGATTGGAAGCAGCGACCTGCATCGCCATATTTCGAACAAATTGCCCGAATTCTTCATTTTTGGCGACAAAATCCGTTTCACAATTGATTTCGATCAAGACCCCCAGCCGATTTCCCGGATGGATATATGCGTCAATGAGCCCTTGTTTCACCGCCCGTCCAGCCCTTTTTTCCGCCGCTGCTATCCCTTTCTTTCGCAGCAGCTCAATTGCTTTTTCAACGTCACCATCCGCGTCTTCGAGAGCTCTTTTGCAATCCATCATACCTGCGCCGGTTTTCTCTCTCAGTTCCTTCACCTGTGCAGCAGAAATCGTCATTGTGCTAAAACTCCCAGTTTTTCGGCTCCTTATTACCATCTAATAAAAAGCACTCTGTTTGAACGAGTGCTTTTCATTAAGAATCCATCGAAGTATTTGTGTGTGATACTAAGGCTGTTCACTTTCCTCGACAACTTCCTCTTCCGGCACTTCCTCGGCCATGGCTATTTCTTGCTGCACTTCCAGAATGGCGTCCACAAAAGCATGAGCAATCAATCCAATGGATTTGAACGCGTCATCGTTCGCGGGAATTGGGTAGTCCACTTCATCCGGATCGCAATTTGTATCCAGCAGTGCGAAGATCGGAATCCCCAATTTTCTAGCCTCTGCCACGGCGATAGCCTCTTTACTGGGGTCAACCACAAAAATAGCGCCGGGCAGCAGGTTCATCTCCTTGATTCCGCCAAGCACTTTTTCCATTTTTTCGCGCTCTCGTTCAAGCTTCAGGACCTCCTTTTTGGTGAGTTTTTCATACGTGCCATCGACGCCCATTTTTTCGAGGTTCTTCAATCTTTTGATGCTTTTTTTGATCGTGCTGAAATTCGTCAATGTGCCGCCAAGCCACCGCTCCGTAACGAAAAACATCCCACACCTTTCGGCCTCGGACCGGATGATGTCCCTTGCTTGTTTTTTGGTTCCTACCAAGAGTACTTTTTCGCCACGCTCAACCGCAGCTTTGACGGCCTCCAGCGCTTCGTTCAAAGCGTCCAGAGTTTTCTTCAAATCGATGATATGAATCCGATTCCGCTCCATGAAGATGAATTTCTTCATCCTGGGATTCCATTTTCTCGTTAAATGACCGAAATGGGATCCGGCCATCAAAAGCTGTTCTAACAAAATCTCTGGCATTCAATTTCTCCCAATTCCTTCTTTCTCCGATTTATGACTGCTTACGGGCCATCCAATAAAAACAGATCAACGTTTGGAAAACTGAAAACGCTTGCGGGCTTTCGGTTGGCCATATTTTTTGCGTTCCACCATTCGCGGATCGCGCCGCAAGAATCCAGCTTGTTTGAGCGGCGAACGCAGATTTTCATCTACCTGCACGAGAGCACGGGAAATCCCCAACCGCAGCGCACCCGCCTGGCCGGACAAACCGCCTCCCGAAACAGTCGCAAAAACATCATATTTGCCCAGACTGTCGGTAATTCCAAAGGGCTGCTCAATCAGCATCTTCAAGGTCTCGCGTTTAAAATGCCCGAGAAGCGTACTGCCGTTCACTTTGAATTCTCCGTTGCCAGGCGTAAGCCACACGCGGGCAGCAGACTCCTTCCGGCGTCCGGTGGCATAGAATCTTTCTTCCTTCATGCAACTACTCCTGAGTTCATGATTTAAGCCTCAATCTCTAGTAGTTCAGGTTGTTGTGCTTCGTGTGGATGCTCATTGCCAGCATAAACGCGAAGCTTTTTCAGCATTTGACGTCCAAGGCGATTGTGGGGCATCATGCCCCGGACTGCGAATTCGATGACACGCTCGGGATGCTCTTTGAGCATCCTTTCCACGCCAATCTCCTTCAGTCCACCGGGATATTGAGAATGGCGATAGTAGATTTTCTGGCTGACCTTCTTGCCGGTCAGCCTGACCTTTTCAGCATTGATGATCACGATATGATCGCCTGTATCTACATGCTTGGTAAATATAGGCTTATGTTTCCCTCTTAAGATTCTGCTAACCTGGCTGGCCAGGCGACCCAAAACCTTATCTTCGGCATCTATCAGGAACCACTTTCGTTCAATTTCTTCTGCTTTGGCCGAGAAAGTTTTCAATGCGGAACTCCTTCATTTCCAAAATATTAGCTAGTCTCATATGACTTTCAGACTTTAGCCATTCAATTTAATAACATATGTTTCGTTTGTCAACTCGAATTTGAATATTCGAATTTAACAACTCATTTTATTAGAAAACGGCGGCAAAACCTCACAACCCCTTGCTTATGGGGTCGGAATGCAGTATTCCGAGGATGATTTCCCTTTCCCCGGTCAAAGTTGAACTTGCTTGTTCTGCCTGCGACTTTCCCTGTACCCTATCATTTTGTAAATGAATTTCGCCACCAAGAAATCAGGTGCGTGCCGGCCTTTTTCAGGTGCAAGTTCCACGACGTCTGCGCCCACTACTTCGCGTTCCGAAAAAACACGGCGCAGGAATTGTAACGTGGGATACCAGGAACCACCTCCGGGCTCCGGCGTTCCGGTGGAAGGCATAAGCGAAGGATCAAAATAGTCTACATCTAAGGTTATATAGATTGGGTCACCCAGACAGTCCATCACTTCATCGATCCAGCTATCGTTGTTATTCAACTTCCTGGCAAAAACCACCGGCATCTTCTTATTCTTGATTATTCGATACTCTTCCTCGGACAGAGAACGAATACCCACCCCTATTGATGGAGCCAATTCATTTACCCTCGCCATTACGCAGGCGTGACTGTATGGCGAGCCCTGGTATTCCGGACGCAAATCCGCATGGGCATCTAACTGGAGCACCGTCAAATTGGAGAATCTCTCGCCGAAAGCCCTAACGAGTGGAAAAGTGATAGAATGCTCGCCGCCTAACGCAAGGACAAACTTGCCAGCCCGAATCAGATCCGTTGCCTTCCGGTAGACAAGATCCAGGCACTCTTTGCTATCCAGATCCGCCGGGAATTCGATTGGCGGTAACGTGGAAATACCTGCTCGAAAAGGTTCGGTCTCCAGCTCATCGTCAAATAATTCTACCTGGCATGATGCGTTCAGAATCGCCCCGGGACCTTGTGCGGTACCTTTTCCATACGTGGTGGTTCTTTCATACGGAATAGGTAAAATACAATATTTCGCAGAATCGAACCGGGAGAATTCAGGATCCAAATCAAGAAAATCAGGCATGGCTGCTTTTTCAACTCCTCAAACTGGATTGATTACCGGTGGGCAGCTAGGCCGAGCTTATTATTCGGGCACGAATATCGCGGCGGCGATTACCGTAGTCCACTGTTTGCCTAAAGAACCGAGAGCGGTTTGAGTAATGTTTCTGGTCTTTACGATTTCGCCGCTGATTCTCCACTGCTCGCGTTTCTCGTCCCAACTCTTGTCAGGATCGAACGAAACTCCCAAAATGGTTGCCAACATTTCCGCGGCCAAATCTTCAGCATAATCGCCGGCAACCTCTTCTTTCTCGCCAAAGCTGTGGTGTTCAGACAAGAAACCGTAGTTCCCCTTTTCCTTTGGAATTGCCACACCGATGGAAGCCGCCAACAGGCGCCTCGGTTCATTGGTTTCGCATTGGCTCATCACACATGGGACAATCTGGCCAGGTTTGAGCTTGGCCAGTCCGGCACGTTTGGGGATCACCTTGCAGTATGGCGGGAATATGCTGGAAACACGGATCACGTTGAATGGTGCGATCCCGGCGTTTCGAAGAGCCATCTCAAAGCTGGCGAGTTTTTCCTTGTGACGGCCTACTCCTCGTGTCAAGAAGATCTCCTTTGGTACCACAAACACGGCCTAAAGTCTCCCAAGTAAAACTACGTTTCTTGTGAATTGGCATACCATTGTCCATGATTGAATACGCCGGTAGATCTTCCGGTCAATTGCCAATCATGGAAGGGGGTGTTGTGTGATTTCGATCTAAATCTTGTCTTGTCCACTTTCCATTCTGTAGTGGCGTTCAACAGGGTCAAATTCGCCTCCTGCCCTTTCTTAATCTCGGGAACAGGCAGATTCAAAACACGCCTCGGCTCGATGGCCATTTTTTCCACCATCCGCGCCAGTGAAAGATGCTTCTTCTTGACCAAATGCGTTAATACGAGTCCAACTGATGTCTCCAGGCCGACCATTCCCGGTGCTGCGGCGGCAAACTCCACGTCCTTGTCTTCGATCGTATGCGGAGCATGATCGGAGGCGATCGCATCAATCGTTCCGTCCTTCAGACCCTCGATAAGTAGCTCGGCATCCTTTTCTGTTCGAATGGGCGGATTTACACGCAGATTTGAATCGAAGCTTTTGACGGCCTCATCGGTGAGCACTAGATGATGAGGGCAAACCTCCGCCGTCACTATTATACCCCTGCTTTTCGCGGCCCGAACCAAATCCACAGATTTCCCGCTGGAGATATGAGCAATGTGCACATGGCCTCCCGAAAATTCGGCGAGCATGATATCCCGTGCCACAATCAAGTCTTCCGCAACTGTGGACGCGCCAGGCTGGCCCAGCAGCGTGGAGACCTTGCCCTCGTTCATCACTTTGCCGCGGACGAGAAATGGATCCTCACAATGATCGATGACGGGAACGCCAAGCATATGGCTGTATTCCAGGGCGTAGCGCATGATTTCGGCATTTGCGACCGCATCGCCGTCATCTGAAAATGCCACTGCGCCCGCCTCAAGCATATCCCCCATCTCAGTCAGCTCTTTACCCGCCCGTTCTTTTGTTACTGCACCGATCGGAAAAACGTCAACGAGGAGACCGCGAGCCTGCTTCTTGACAAATTCGATCAAGCTCCGGTTGTCCAGTGCGGGATAGGTGTTAGGCATGCAGCAGACCGCTGTAAATCCACCGGCCATAGCGGCCTGGGCTCCCGTCTCGATGGTCTCTTTGTCTTCCCTGCCCGGCTCCCGCAGATGAACGTGGATATCGATCAATCCGGGAACAATAAATTGATCCTTAGCAGCAATTACTTGAAGATTTGCCCCGATTTCTCCGATTCTGCCCATCTTTTTGATGATTCCATCTTCGATCAGTAAATCGGCGGAATAAAACTCTCCGGTCGTGGAATCAAAAATCGATCCGCCCTTAAATAGGAAATTGCCGTCTTCAATCATCTTAGATCAGCCAAGTTTATTGGTGAGTTTTTGTTCCTTGTCGTGAAGCTTGCCATTTCGTTCAATCCGATTCGATCATCCGGGCATCACCCGTTACGTGGTAAAGGGCTGCCATTCTTTTGGCCAGACCATTCGTCACCTGCTGCAAGATAACGGAATGTTCACCGTCCGCCACGTCGGAGTCGATTTCGACGCCCCGGTTTATAGGGCCTGGATGCATGATGACAATATCCCGCCCCAGTTTTTGCAAGCGTTCCCGGGTAATTCCAAACAAATTCCGATACTCCCTGAGGCTCGGCAGTAAGCCGGCTGTTTGCCTCTCCAACTGCAGCCGCAAGACGTTAACAACGTCCGTCTGGCTGAGCGCCTCACCCAAGTCCTTGTGGACTTCCACCCCGAGTGAATCGATTTCAACCGGCAGAAGCGTAGCGGGTCCGCAGACAGAAACTTTGGCCCCCATGGCCAACAGACCGTGGATATTGGATCGCGCCACCCGGCTGTGACTGATGTCTCCCACAAGCAATACTCGCAGCCCCTCCAACCGGCCCACTGTTTGTCGCAATGTAAAGAGGTCCAGCAATCCCTGCGTTGGATGCTCATGCGCGCCGTCGCCGGCATTGATCACTGACGATTCCAGGCATTTTGCCAGGAAATGAGGAGCGCCGGCTGCACCATGCCGAAGGACAACGATGTTCACCTTCATGGCTTCAATATTGCGCGCAGTGTCTTTCAGGGTCTCCCCTTTTAAGACGCTTGAGGAAGATGCCGCAAAATTCAAGGTGTCGGCTGAGAGTCGTTTTTCCGCCAGCTCGAAGGCGATTCGTGTGCGTGTTGATGGCTCAAAAAACAGGTTGACAACGGTAACGCCCCTCAGCGTGGGGACTTTGGGGATTGGACGGGAGAGGACTTCCAGAAAGGATTTCGCCGAATCCAATATGGATCGAATTTCTTCGGGCGGCATTCCTGCTAGGCCCAGGAGGTGTTTGCGTGGTTCTGGCATCAAATATCTAATTCAAAGAAAAATTGTAACCTGAATGAGCACCAATGCCCCGTCTTCTTGGCAGTTAGTACTTCCAAACTTATTCTCCCTCTTGCTCTTGCCGAACTCGCAATGGCTGTCATTCCCGCATACTTTAGGCGGAAACTGTCATTCCCGCATGCTTTAGGCGGGAATCCATTGCTCCAAATATGTAGAAGCCAAAAAGCTCAAATAACATTTGCTATGAATCCTGGTACTCGACATCATAAGCTTGTGATTTAAAGCTCCTTACAATTTATCAAATAGATCTTCCCAATTCGGATTACTGCTCTCAATCAACCTGATCTTCCACTTTCTATTCCACCTTTTTAGACGCTTCTCTCTAAGAATCGCGTACCGAACATCACGATGAGATTCAAAATAAACCAATTGCTTTACACTATGTTATTTCGTGAATCCATCTTCGAGGCCTTGCTTATGTTC
Organism: Bacteroidota bacterium; assembly: GCA_030624545.1. Classification (GTDB taxonomy): domain Bacteria; phylum Zhuqueibacterota; class JdFR-76; order JdFR-76; family DREG01; genus JAUXJX01. Next base: position 8,878 of record JAUXJX010000047.1, read on the forward strand.
ATGTACTCGTCGTTTCAGATTACTAGTAATACCTATATAAAGCGTTCCATTCTTTTTGCTGGCAAGAATATAGACAAAATATAGTCTGTCCATTCCCATGGCATCCTAAAATGCTCATGAATGTATTCCTGGATTCCCGCCTAAAGCATGCGGGAATGACAGCTTTGGGGACAGGATGACCATACAAAAGAAACGAAGCTTCATTTATTAGTGCCTCCTACACACCTCAATCATTTTCCCGCCTAAAGCATGCGGGAATGACAGCTTTGGGGACAGGATGACCATACAAAAGAAACGAAGCTTCATTTATTAGTGCCTCCTACACACCTC
>JAUXJX010000462.1 GCA_030624545.1 Bacteroidota bacterium
TACAAATTGCCGATCTGAACGTTGGCCTTCTCTACATCTTCGCGATCGTCTCTTTGAGTGTCTACGGTATCATCCTGGGCGGCTGGTCCTCTAACAGCAAATATCCGCTCATGGGTGGAATTCGATCTGCGGCCCAAGTAATCAGCTATGAGCTTTCGATGGGCCTGGCAATCATCGGCGTCCTGATGATTTCCGGGACTTTTCGCCTGAATGAAATCGTCACCCAGCAGAACCAATTGCTTTTCGGCATTTTGCCAAACTGGAATATCTTTTTGCAGCCGGTCGGATTCATCATTTTTCTTATCGCAGTATTTGCGGAAACCAACCGCCTGCCCTTTGACCTCCCGGAGGCTGAGCCGGAGCTTGTGGCCGGATATCACACGGAATACAGCAGCATGAAGTTCCTTGTATTCTACCTGGGTGAATACGTCGCCATGGTCACTGCCTCGGCGCTGATTTCGACTTTGTATCTGGGCGGTTGGGATTTTCCATATGTCGACGAAAGCACGCTCGGCTGGTGGGGTGTGGTGCTATCCGTCGTCGCGCTTGCTGCGAAAATGGGATTCTTTTTGTTCCTCTTCATCTGGGTACGGTGGACGCTGCCGCGTTTTCGCTTCGATCAACTAATGCGCCTGGGCTGGAAAGTGCTTCTGCCTATTGCCCTGGCGAATGTGGTTTTAACCGCCATCATTATCAGCTTCTTGCAGTGAGAGGAATTTTATGGGCGTAGTCAAGGACGGATACGAGCCAAAGTGGTCGGATAAGTTCTACCTCCCGGCCATTTTGAAGGGCATGTCGGTTACTCTAAAGCATCTGTTTATGAAAAAATATACCGTTCAGTATCCGGAGGAGAAGTGGATCCCGCCGCCGGGTCACCAGGGTGCGATTCGGTTAAACAGGGACCCGGAGGGCAGGGTAAAATGTGTCGCTTGCGAGATGTGCTCCACGGCCTGCACGGCCAATTGCATCTCCATGTCGGCCGGCGTGGCGCCATGGGATGTTCGTGAGATAGACCCGGTGCGGTTCGAAATTGACATGCTGCGCTGTATTCTCTGCGGCATGTGCGAAGAAGCATGCCCCGAAGATGCGATACAATTGACTGAAATCTATGATTTCTCAGCCTATTCGCGAGAAGACCTGATCTGGGATAAGGAAAAGCTCCTAAAAAATTATGATATTACGGCTGACGGAAAATATTTTGAGCGGTCCAAAGAAGAGACCGGTCTTTAATTTGCCAGTTGACGAGAAAACTGACTTTCGACTCGACTGAGAAATTCTTTATTGGTAATCGATTACATCATGTACATGCCAGAAAATAACCATCAAGTTGTGAAAGAAAGTCAGTTTTTGGAGCACCGATGATCACGTTTTTCTTCTTTCTGTTTGCGGTCGTGGCGATTGCCTCCGCCATAGCAATGGTTCTGCATAAGAATCCGGTGTACAGCGCCCTCTTTCTTATTATGACTTTCTTTGGCGTCGCAGGTTTCTATTTCTTGCTCGAAGCGCAGTTCATCGCCATCGTGCAGATTATCGTCTATGCCGGGGCGATTATGGTGCTCTTCCTTTTTGTGATCATGTTATTGAACCTGCGGCAGGAGACGCGCGCTCCCATTGGCCGTCCGCTGCAGTTGTTTTTTGGCGCGGGATTTTCGATCCTTTTGCTGGCGCAGATATTTTTGATCATCCGGGCGGGTACTCTAACCAGCAAGGTGGGAGAATTTCCACCGGAGAGAATCAATGCCATGGGCAGCGCGGAAACGCTGGGTGGCGTGCTGTTTACAGAATACCTCTTCCCTTTTGAAGCCGCCTCCGTTCTTTTGTTGGTGGGAATGATCGGGGCGATCATCCTGGGAAGAAAGCAGCTGCCCAAGGAAAAATGAGTTGAAATTTCTATATGAAGTCTGCGTGAAATCTATGAATTACACACCCGAGAAAATGCTGTCGCATTTTCTGTCCCCTCTCGCGAGGGGGTTCTGGTTGTTTTACGAATTAAGTCCCCTGTTGAGAGGCGTTGTCCAGAGCCTGACGAAGGGGGATTTAGGGGAGTGTTCTTTTAGATTGACCATTATCAAGCTTGAAAGAAACAGGGATTACGGTTCATGGTGCCAACTGACTATTATCTCATCGTAGCTGCATTACTTTTTACCATCGGCGTGTTGGGCGTCCTCATGCGGCGCAATGCGCTCATTATCTTCATGAGCATAGAGCTGATGCTGAATGCGGTCAACCTGACCTTTGTCGCTTTGGCTCGCCAGCTTCATTCCATAGATGGGCAAATATTCGTGTTTTTCGTCATGACCGTGGCAGCCGCAGAAGTGGCCGTGGGATTGGCGATAATCATCTCGATCTTTCGTCTGAAAGGAACGGTTCACGTGGATGCGATTAATCTTTTGCGCGGGTGATGGAAGGATAGGTTCGTAAATCGATGCTTGAATTTGTTTGGTTAGTTCCGTTATTTCCTCTCCTCGGCGTTCTCATCAATGGATTTTTTGGTACCAAGCTCAGTGACAAATATGTCGGCATCATTGGCAGCCTGGCCATAGGTCTATCCTTCATAGTCTCTGTCTTTCTCTTCTTTGACCTTTTACGACTTCCCGAACATCACCGCATATTTGAGTACGACCTGTTCACCTGGATTGCCGCCGGCGCATTTTCAGTTAACGTCGGGTTTCAGGTAGATCCGTTGTCAGTAGTCATGATGCTGGTCGTCACGGGCGTGTCCACGGTCATTCACGTTTATTCCATTGGCTACATGCATGGTGACCGCGGATTTGCCCGCTATTTCACCTATCTGAACCTGTTCGTCTTTGCCATGCTGCTTCTGGTCATGTCGAATAATTTCCTGCTCATGTTCGTCGGCTGGGAGGGCGTCGGACTCTGTTCGTATTTGCTTATCGGATTTTGGTACGAGAATAGGGAATTCGCCTATGCCGGAAGAAAGGCCTTTGTGGTCAACCGCATCGGCGATTTCGGCTTTCTGATCGGTATGTTTTTGATTTTTGTCA
>JAUXJX010000124.1 GCA_030624545.1 Bacteroidota bacterium
ATACACCAAAATAATGTCCCGCAATGTAGCGGTGGCACGAATCTTACAATTTGCGTGCCAGCCATGTGCGGAGTGGGACAACAGTTCATGTATCTTGCTGTGATATAACTAGATTCGCGGAATTTCCAGACTCTGGTGTCGAACGGCGAACCGCGCCCTGCTTGTTACAGATTAACACAACTGTCCGTATTTTGACAGGAATTACAGTGCATTAAGCCCAACGGACTCCGAGTTCTTTCTGGAACCGGTGTAAACGGTCACCCGAATTCGTGGCTCAATCGGCTCTCTTGAAATAACGCGCCCGGACATCTGAGGGATGGATGGTCTCCATTCCTCCAGAGCGCGTACCATAATGCCTTGACATTTCGGCAAATTTTTTATAATTTGAGCTTACTTGTGGAACAAGGATAGAACGACTTATTTCCTATCCGGGCAGCTAAATGAAAATAGAACCATCTGAAGTCATGGACATATTACGCCAACATATGTTGGTGGATGGCTACGACTTAGTTGTTGATTTTGAACACAGTACAGGCAACTGCCTTGTTGATGCCAGATCGGGTAGCCGTTATTTGGACTTCTTCAGTTTCTTTGCAAGCAATCCTCTCGGATTTAACCATCCGAGGATGCTTGATCCGGTGATTCAAAAAAAGCTAGCGGCAGCGGCAACTCAGAAGCCATCGAATTCTGAGTTTTATAGTGTGGAATTGGCAGAATTTGTCAAAGCGTTCTTTGATAAAACATTGCCCGCAGATGTTTTCAAATACATTTTCTTGATATCCGGAGGTGCTCTGGCTGTTGAAAACGCTCTGAAGGCCGCCTTTGACTGGAAAGTTAGAAGGAATTTTGCGAAAGGCCACCAGAGAGAACTTGGCTCAAAAGTCTTACATTTTCAGCAAGCTTTCCATGGTCGTAGTGGCTATACGCTTTCCATAACCAAAACGGCCGATCCGCGAAAGACCAAATATTTTGCCAAGTTTGATTGGCCCGTTGTGCTCAATCCCAAAATCACGTTTCCCCTAACGGAAGAGAATCTTGAGAGGGTAAGACGAGATGAAGAAACGAGCATTGCTCAAATAAAGGCGGCGATTCAAGAGAATCCGGACGATATTGCGGCTATTATTATTGAACCGATCCAGGGCGAGGGCGGTGATAATCATTTTCGCAAGGAGTTTTTTCAAAGACTCCGTCATATTTGCGACGAATCGGAGATCCTGCTGATATATGATGAGATACAATCAGGAGCTGGAATTACAGGGAAGTGGTGGGCCCATGAGCATTTCGGGATTAGACCGGATATTATGTGCTTTGGAAAGAAGACGCAGGTTTGCGGAATTGTTGTTACATCCAGAATCGAAGAGGTGGAAAACCACGTTTTTGCGGAATCGAGCAGGATCAAATCCACCTGGGGGGGTAACTTCGTGGACATTGTGCGCAGTAGCCAATATCTAGATATCATTGCTGAAGATGGTTTGGTTGAAAATGCCAGAAGACAGGGAGTTTATTTCTTGCAGCAGTTGAACCAACTGGCAGAAGAGGTTCCAGGGACCGTTTCTAATGTGCGTGGAAGAGGCTTGTTCATAGCTTTTGATCTTCCAAGTGAAGAGCTGCGCGACACTATTCTCAAGGACTCATTTAACAGGCACATGATCATTCTCAAAAGCGGTGTCAAATCTCTTCGATTTCGGCCCTCCTTAATTGTAACCGAAAGTGAAATTGACCAAGGGGTGGAAATTCTGAGAGAATCCATGCGTGCTGCAGTCAACTAGCCCAATATGACTGCTGGAACTTTGTATATTGTTAGCACCCCTATCGGAAATCTGGGCGATATAACATATCGTGCAGTGGACGTTCTTTCTAACGTTAACCTAATTGCAGCCGAAGATACACGAACCAGTCGGATTCTTCTGAATCGATATAATATAGATAAGGCGCTGACCAGCTTTCATTCGCACAACCAGGTCAGAAAGACGCCGGTCCTGATTCAGAAATTGGTGAACCGCGAAGACATCGCGGTGATTTCAGACGCTGGAACTCCCGGAATCTCTGATCCTGCCTATTACCTTGTAAAACAGGCTGTGAAGGAGAACATCAATGTTGTTCCCGTGCCAGGTTGTTCCGCGTTGCTCGCAGCTCTGGTAGTTTCCGGCTTGTCTACCACCCGTTTTGTATTCGAAGGATTTCTTCCTGTCAAAAAGGGCAGAAAAAAACGTCTCGGATATCTGAGCACTGAGGAAAGGACCATCGTCCTGTACGAATCTCCTCAACGACTGTTAAGAACTTTGAGAGATTAGCTCGACCAACTAGGGAATCGCAAGATATCGATATCAAGAGAATTGACAAAAATGTATGAAGAGGTGCTCCACACAAATATTGAAGAGGCATTGTCTAAATTCGAAAATCGTGACATCAAAGGGGAGTTCGTTTTGGTTATTGAGAGTAAACCAAGGATAAATTGAAAGGCATCTTTGTGCAAAAGAGCATTGCGATTATAAAAAACGCTTGGGATGCCATAAAAATGGGATTCCTTTCAATAATTGAGCCAATAGGCAACCTCCTGATTCGACTTCAGGTTAATCCCAATGTCTTCACCACGGTAGCATTTAGTACTAGCATTCTGGCTGGTTACTTTTTCGCGACAGGTTCTCTGCGGTGGGGAGCTCTTTTCGTCGTCCTATCCGGAGTACTTGATATTCTGGATGGAAAAATCGCTCGCGGCTCAAATAGAGTTACACGATTCGGTGCGCTCTACGATTCGACTCTGGACCGATACGCAGAAATGTTCGTTTTCTTTGGTGTGGCGTACCACTTCATAAGACAGGATATGTTTATTTCCTCTCTCGCAAGCTGTATCGCGCTGGGTGGTTCGCTGATGGTCAGCTACGTAAGAGCTCGAGCAGAAGGACTAGGATTCTCCTGCAAGGTTGGCATGATTCAGCGGCCCGAGCGAATTGTGACCCTCGGCGTTACGGCAATGATTCATGAATACGCTCTCGCCGCAGGAATTGTTTTTCTTGCGATAATGAGCAATGTAACTGCTTTTCAAAGAGTTTACCACATATATAGCCAAGTGAATGGTAAAAAGAACGAAATAATCGATGAATTCGACAAGATGGGTTAATGCGATTTGTCAATTCAGTCGGTCCGGCTACAGTGTTGAGCCAATCGAATTGTCTAGAATTGGAGGACGAACATGACGGTATCTGGAATAGAGATTAAGCCTCCCGAAGGGAAGCTGGGTGTAATGTTGGTTGGCTTGGGGGCGGTAACCACAACATTTGTTGCCGGGGTCGAGGCAATTAAGAAAGGTTTATCGAAACCGATCGGCTCGCTCACGCAGATGGGAACAATACGACTTGGAAAAAGGACGGAAAAACGAGCGCCCGTTGTCAAAGAATTTCTTCCTCTCCATTCACTCGAGGATATGGTGTTCGCAGCATGGGACATATTCGAAGATAATGCCTACGAAGCATCTCTAAAAGCGGGCGTCCTTGAACGTCAAGATTTGGAGTCTGTTAAGCAAGAATTGGAATCTCTTAAGCCTATGAAGGCAGTATTTGACCAGAATTATGTCAAGAAATTGTCGGGCGATCACGTGAAGCCCACGAGCTCGAAAAGAGACTTGATCAATCTCTTGATTGAGGACATTCAGGAATTCAAGAAAAAACACCAGTTGACAAATATTGTCATAATTTGGTGTGGGAGCACTGAGATTTTTATTCGGACCGGTGAAATTCACCAATCGCTGGACGTCTTTGATCGAGCAATTGACTCGAATCATCCAGACGTTGCACCCAGTATGCTCTATGCATATGCAGCTCTCAAAAGTGGTGTACCGTTCATAAATGGTGCGCCGAATCTCACGGTCGATTTTCCGGCCATGCTAGAATTGGCTGATAAAATGCACATGCCGGTCTCTGGCAAGGATTTTAAGACCGGGCAAACGCTCATGAAGACGATCCTCGCGCCGGGATTAAAAGCAAGGCTACTCGGTTTACGAGGTTGGTTTTCAACTAACATATTGGGCAACCGGGATGGCGAAGTTTTGGACGATCCCGAATCCTTTAAGACCAAAGAAGAAAGCAAACTATCCGTACTGGAATACATCTTGCAGCCCGATCTCTATCCCGATCTCTACAAGGATTTCTACCATAAAGTCAGAATCAACTATTATCCACCCCGGGGAGACAACAAAGAAGGCTGGGATAATCTTGATATTTATGGCTGGATGGGCTATCCTATGCAGATCAAAATTGATTTCCTGTGCCGCGATAGTATTCTCGCCGCACCCATAGTATTGGATTTAGTCCTTTTTTCTGATTTAGCCCAAAGAGCCGGCATGAAGGGCATTCAGGAGTGGCTCTCATTCTACTTCAAAAGCCCGATGTGTGCTCCTGATCTTTATCCGGAACATGATTTATTCATCCAGCTTACGAAACTGAAGAATACTCTTCGCTACATGATGGGAGAAGAACAAATAACACACCTTGGCGTAGAATACTACCAATAAATTGAAATAACCCTTAGGTCAATCCTTAGTCATCCCTTCCTAAGGATACTCAAAAACGGCTTTCTCCCTCATGAGTTCGAGTTCGCCCTTAAAAGACATTCTGAAAACCTCACTTCCTGCGGTGGTGGATCTTTCCTCCCAGACCATAATGTGGACCATTGAGGCAATTCTGGTCGGCATGATTAGCGCAGCCGCCTTTGCCGGTGTCGGCATGGCGATTCAAATTATTATTCTATTTTTTTCATTTCTCTTGGCATTTGTTGTGGGTAGCTCGGTAATCATAAATCGTTATCTGGGTGCGGATAAGACCTGGGAGGCTAACCATATTTTAGCGCAGGCGTTGATAATGGGTATGATCATAGCTATCATAACCGGGTTGACCTGGTATTTTGGGGCCGCGATGCTGTTTAAGCTAATTCGTGAAAGCGAACCAATCGCTCAACAATCTGGGGAGCAATACTTGCGGATTCTTTCCGGTTTTGCTCCGCTCATCATTACCAATTTCATCGCTGTGGGCATTATTCGTGGTGCAGGAGACACGAAGATTTCTATGTTCCTAAACCTCCTGACAAACCTTCTTAACTTGACTTTGGCGCCTTTGTTGATTTTTGGCAAATTTGGGTTTCCCGAGATGGGCGTTAGGGGTGCCGCATATGCCGTTGGCATCTCACATTCCATAGGCTTTTTTGCCACTATAATCGTTCTCCGTTCGCGGAAATCTCGCCTTTTTCTTTCTTTCCGCGAAGTAACAACCCCGAATCTTAGAAGTTTTAAGAGCCTCTTCAAACTTGGGCTGCCTACCACCGTAGAACAACTCTCATGGGCTGTCGGGCAAATGGTAATTACAGGATATGCCGCACTTCTGGGAATCACATTTCTGGCAGCACATCAGGTTTTTGTGCGGCTACAAGCGATATTGACGATGTTTTTTATGGGATTTAGTTTGGGGGCAATGACCCTGGTTGGTCAAAATATTGGAGCGTCAGAACACCGGCGCGCTGAACAGACCGGCAAGATGGCTGAGTATGTCGCGTTGGCATTCGTATTGATGATTGTCTTTGCGATAGTGTTTTTCGCGAAGCCCATTATGAGGATTTTTACAGGAGATTCGGAGGTGATTGCAATTGGCGCAAAAGTCGTTTATCTTTATGCAGCAATTCAAATACCCAAAGCGCTGAATACCGTACTTGGCGGTAACTTGCGCGGCGCCGGCGATTTGAAGTGGCTTATGTTTCTTTCCATCATATCCGTGATTTTGATGGAAATAGGCGCTTCCTGGTTCGCGGCATTCGCACTTGGCCTGTCGCTCTGGGGTCTTTGGATGGTGATGGGAATTGATGAGGTCATACGCATGTTCTTGAATTACTGGCGATTTCATGGTGGCAAATGGAAGCTAATTGACGTATAATGGATGGTCTACTGATATCATTTGAAGGGATTGATTTTTGCGGCAAGACAGTACAGTCTCAACTCTTGCATGACAAGATAAAACAGGAATGGAAATCATCGCAAGATAGACCAGTGTTTATCTTTCGGGAACCCGGCGGCACAGATATATCCGAGAAAGTAAGAGATCTTTTGCTGGACAGATCGTTAGTAATGATGCACCCAATAAGTGAACTTTTGCTTTATTCTGCCGCCCGGTCCCAATTGATTGCAGAGAAAATCATACCTGAAAAGGAGAACGGGGCCGTCATCGTTTGTGATCGATTCTATGATTCTACTATAGCTTACCAGGGTTATGGTAGAGGGATTGATCTTAAATTAATAGAAATGGCAAATTCTATCGCAACACATAGAATTCGACCGGACATAACATTCATTATCGATTTGGACCCCGAAGTCGCATTCGAAAGAGGCAGATCTGCCGGGTTAGAGCGAGATCGATTAGAATCTGAGAATGCCGACTTTTATGATCGAGTTCGACAGGGATTTTTGCAGATTTCAAGGAA
>JAUXJX010000073.1 GCA_030624545.1 Bacteroidota bacterium
AAAATCGCCGATTTACCGCCCAGAGAACAGTTGATTGCCAACTTTGTAGGCGGATTAAACGCACCAATTGCGAAATTTGTAGGAGCATTGAACGGAATCCTGCTTCAGTTGGTGAGGACGGTTGCTGCCGTTCAAGCGAAAAAAGAGAGCGAACAAGCACAGACTAACATGAAAGATGGAGGTTAAAAGAAATGCCTGAGACTACAGAAGCTGCGGTCAAAGAGCAGACCGAAAAAAAGAAGCCTGCAAAGGCCAAGAAATCCAGTTCCTCCGGATCCACTGTCCAGAATATCATTGAAAGTGTCAAAAGCATGACGGTTATGGATTTGGCCGAGTTGGTGAAGGCTCTTGAAGAGGAGTTTGGCGTTTCGGCAGCCATGCCAGCTGCCATGGCGGCAGCACCAGCAGCCGCCGTAGGAGCCGCTGCCGCTCCTGCAGCCGAGGAGAAGACAGAGTTTGACGTAATTCTCTCCAACTTCGGCAGCAACAAAATCCAGGTCATCAAAGTTGTTCGCAGTATCACGGCTCTTGGCCTGAAGGAAGCCAAAGATCTCGTGGATGGCGCTCCAAATCCGGTTAAGGAAGGCGTCTCCAAAGAAGAGGCTGACAAGGTCAAAAAGGCGTTGGAAGAAGCCGGCGCTACCGTCGAGTTAAAGTAATTATTTGACCCAAGTTTTTTGTTATGCTGACCTTTGGCTTTTCGTTGGGAAATGTTTTTTTCTAGTCAAGTTACTTGTCGTCAATAACACCTAATAAGATTGGCAACTATGAGCGAACAAACTAATAATCGCAAGTCGTTCTCGAGAATTCCGACTTATTGTGAAATGCCGGACTTCCTCGATGTTCAGTTGAAATCATTCGAGGATTTCTTGCAGACCAAGGTGTCGCCCTCCAAGCGGCAAAGCAGGGGAATGCAGGAGGTTTTTAGCTCTGTTTTCCCAATATCAGACACTCGGGGGAAATATATCCTTGAGTTTGTGGAGTATTATACTGAAAATCCTCGTTATACTGAGGAAGAATGCAAAGAGAGAGGGGTCACCTATTCTGTTCCCCTCAAAGCAAAACTGCGCCTTTCCGGCAAGGACGAACAAGGCGAAGATGGTGAATACTCCGACACCGTTGAACAAGTTGTCTACCTTGGCTATATTCCCCTTATGACCCAAAAGGGTACTTTCATCATCAATGGGGCTGAGCGAATCGTCGTAAGTCAACTGCACCGCTCTCCCGGTGTTTTCTTTGATGAATCAAAGCATCCAAATGGGACGAGCCTTTTCTCTGCTCGCGTTATCCCATTTCGCGGTTCCTGGATTGAATTCGCCACCGACATCAACGACATCATCTATGTATATATTGACCGTCGCAGGAGATTTCCCGTTACGACTCTGCTCCGAGCACTTGGATTTTCCACCGATGAACAGCTGCTGGAATTATTCGACATGCTCGAAGAAGTTCCACTGACAGAAAAAGGGGTTGAAACCCACAAAGGCAAAAAGGTCTTTGAGGACATAGCGGATGTTACGACCGGTGAAATTCTGGTTGAGAAAGGAACGGATATCAGCAAAGAGATGCTGACAAAGATCAAGCACCTCAAATTGAAGAAACTAAAAGTAATTCGAGCATCTGAATATGGTACTCCCCAGCTAATCAGCAATACTCTTCTCAAGGATACTACGGATTCGGAAAAATCTGCGTTGGAACTGATCTATCTTCAGTTTCGTTCCGGTGATGTCCCAGATGCAGAGGCAGCGAAGTCTTTGATTGATCGGTTGTTCTTCAATCCAAAGAGATATGATCTGGGGGAGGTCGGTCGCTACCGCATGAATCGCAAATTGAATTTAGGCATAGAACCCTCCACCACGGTGCTAGCCAGAGAAGATATTGTCTCAATAATCAAGTACCTGATCGAGCTTCATTCCGGCCGAAGGCTGCCGGACGATATTGATCACCTGGGCAACCGCCGAGTACGAACGGTTGGTGAGCAGCTGGCAGCGCAGATGAATGTGGCCTTCTCACGGATGACGCGCATGATAAAAGAGCGCATGAATCTGCGCGATGTAGACAAGCCAACTCCTCAAGATCTGGTGAATGCCAGAACGATCCTTTCTGTAATCAACACATTTTTTGGCACCAGCCAGCTCTCGCAGTTTATGGATCAGACCAATCCACTGGCTGAACTTACTCACAAACGACGCCTGAGCGCTCTTGGCCCCGGCGGTCTTACTAGAGAGAGGGCCGGATTTGAGGTTCGAGACGTTCATTATACCCACTATGGAAGGCTGTGCCCGGTCGAAACGCCTGAAGGTCCGAACATTGGACTGATCTCGTCTTTAACTACCCATGCCAAGATTAACGAGCTGGGATTCGTAGAAACGCCCTATCTGAAAGTGAACAAAGGACAGGTTACCCGCCACATAGAATTTCTCTCAGCCGATGATGAAGATCGCTACGTAATCGCTCAGGCGAATGCGCCTGTAGATGAGAAAGGGAATTTTGTTCGCTCGAAAGTAAAAGCGCGTTTTCGCGGCGAATTCCCTATTGTCTCGCCGGATCGGGTAGACTATAAGGATATTTCTCCGACTCAAATGGTGAGTGTAGCCGCTTCCCTGATCCCATTCCTCGAGCATGATGACGCGAACCGTGCATTGATGGGCTCGAACATGCAACGCCAGGCCGTGCCTTTACTTGTTACGGAGGCGCCGACAGTTGGGACGGGGATCGAGGGCAGGGCAGCAAGGGATTCTCGCACCCTTGTGATTTCGGATGCGGACGGAGCTGTGGAGCGCGTAAACGCAAATCAAATCGTCATTCGAAAGGACGTTAAGAGAATTAGCAAGCAGAGCTTGCAGCAAATCCTGGACTTTGAAGAGGAAGAAACCATTACTTATAATCTGTCAAAATTCTCTCGCACCAACCAGGATACCATGGTGAACCAGCGGCCCATTGTTCGGCAGGGGCAAAAGGTAAAAAAAGGCCATATTCTTGCAGATGGTTGTGCAACCGATCAGGGAGAATTGGCTCTTGGGAAAAATGTATTGGTCGCCTTTATGCCCTGGCTTGGGTATAACTTTGAAGACGCCATCGTGCTCTCAGAACGCGTGGTCCGCGACGACGTCTACACCTCCATTCATGTCGAAGAGTTTGATATAGAGGTTCGCGACACCAAACGAGGCGAGGAGGAACTTACTCGGGAAATTCCCAATGTGAGTGAAGAAGCCATAAAGGATCTCGACGATAATGGTATTGTCCGCTGCGGTGCCGAAGTGGAAGCGGAAGACATTTTGGTGGGCAAGGTCACACCGAAAGGCGAAACCGAACCCACACCCGAGGAAAAACTGCTAAAAGCGATTTTCGGTGACAAGGCGGGTGACGTAAAAGATGCTTCGCTAAAGGCGCCTCCCGGGATGAAGGGTGTGGTAGTCGAGAGTCGTTTATTCTCCAGAAAGAGAAAAGACCCGAAAGCCAAAAAAGAAGAAAAGAAACTCATTGATGAAATAGATGAAAGGCTATTTGCCAACGAGGACAAACTGAGAAATGTACGGAATCAGAAGCTGATGTTTGTCCTTGACGGAAAAATCTCTGCCGGAATTCGAGATGAGATTGAAGCCAAAATTTTGGTCCGAGACGGAATGGTTTTGACTGACAAAAACCTCGCTAAACTCAATTTCGATCGAATCAATTCGTCTGTTCCCTGGACCAAAGACGATGAAGCCAATGAGTTGGTCAGGCTGATTTATGAGAGCTATCACAACAAGCTGAACGAAATGCACGATCGGGCGGAACGTGAGCGTCTGAAAATCCAGATTGGTGACGATCTGGCTCCCGGAATCGTTCAAAAGGTTAAGGTTTACGTTGCCAAAAAACGCAAACTTATGGTTGGCGACAAGATGGCCGGCCGGCATGGAAATAAAGGAGTGGTTGCCAGAATTGTTCCGATGGAAGACATGCCGTTTCTGCCGGATGGGACTCCCGTGGATATCATTTTGAATCCACTGGGTGTACCGTCGCAAATGAACCTGGGTCAGATTCTAGAGACGATTCTCGGCTGGGCGGGCAAGGAGTTGGGCATAAGATATTCAACGCCCGTGTTTGACGGAGCGAGCCTCGATGAGGTCAAAGAGGAGCTGCGAAAAGCGGGTGTTCCTGAGTCCGGAAAGGTGACCCTGCACGATGGCCGGACAGGAGAGTTTTTTGATCAAAAAGCCTTGGTGGGCTACATCTATATGATGAAGTTGTCCCATCTGGTAGAAGACAAAATTCACGCGCGCTCCATTGGCCCGTACTCTCTCATAACACAGCAGCCCCTGGGTGGGAAGGCCCAGTTCGGCGGCCAGAGGTTTGGTGAGATGGAAGTGTGGGCGCTGGAGGCGTACGGCGCGTCTCACACCTTGCAAGAGATTCTTACCGTAAAATCTGACGATGTAAAGGGACGCTCCCGTGCATATGAAGCGATAGTGAAGGGTGAGAATTTACCGGAACCAGGAGTTCCCGAATCGTTTAACGTGTTGTTGAAAGAGTTACAAGGGCTGGGGCTGGATATTGAATTAGAATAAGAAGTTTTTGGATTGTGGGAAAACCACAAACCTAACAGGAGGTTTTGCCATTGATTTCAATTAACCAAGATTTATCAAAGCCGGGTTGGAAACGTTTTACCAGGTTGTCGATCGGATTAGCTTCCCCGGATCGCATTTTGGAACGTTCCAATGGTGAAGTCCTGAAGCCGGAGACCATTAATTACCGATCTTACAAACCGGAAAAGGACGGCCTTTTCTGCGAAAAGATATTTGGTCCGGTCAAAGATTTCGAATGCCACTGTGGAAAATACAAACGTATTCGCTACAAAGGAATCGTTTGTGACCGCTGCGGTGTAGAGGTAACCACCAAAGGGGTTCGCCGTGAACGAATGGGACACATATCCCTTGCCGTGCCGGTTGTCCACATCTGGTTCTGGAAATCCCTACCTTCAAAGATTAGTTACATTCTTGGTATTTCCATCAAGGAGCTGGAAAAGATCATCTACTATGAAGCATATGTGGTAATCCATCCCGGCAAAACCGATCTTCAGCCTAAGCAGTTGATCGATGAAGATGAGTACTACCGTATTATGAGCGAAGAGGAAGGTGATGAAGATGATCGCTTTGTCGCCAGAATCGGCGGGGGAGCAATCCTGGAAATGCTTCGTCACGTAGATGCGACAGAACTTTCCCTTACACTTCGTGAACAAGCTCGCACCGAAACCTCCGTCCAGAGAAAAACCGAAATTATGAAGCGGCTGAGGGTAATCGAGGCGTTCAAGCCAAAAGATGACCACAAGCAGAATAGACCGGAATGGATGGTGCTCACAGTATTGCCGGTGATTCCGCCGGAGTTGAGGCCGCTGGTTCCCCTTGAGGGCGGCCGGTTCGCCACTTCGGATTTGAATGACCTGTACCGCCGCGTAATCATCCGCAATAATCGATTGAAGAAATTGATGGAGATCAAGGCTCCCGAAGTGATCCTCAAAAATGAAAAAAGGATGTTGCAAGAGGCCGTCGATTCTCTGCTTGACAATGGGCGAAAAACAGTAGCCGTTCGCGGGGACGGGAATCGTGCACTGAAATCCCTCTCCGATATGTTGAAGGGCAAGCAGGGCCGTTTTCGACAGAACCTGCTTGGCAAGCGGATCGATTATTCCGGTCGCTCCGTGATCGTTGTCGGACCCGAATTGAAGATCCACGAATGCGGCCTGCCTAAGGAAATGGCCCTGGAGCTTTTCAAGCCGTTTATCATCAATAAATTGGTAGAGCGGCAGATGGTGAAGACGGTAAAGAGTGCCAAAAAATTGGTGGAGCGAAAGGGTCCTGAGGTTTGGGATATTCTCGAGGAGATCATCGAGGATCATCCTGTTTTGCTGAACCGGGCCCCTACTTTGCACCGACTCGGAATCCAAGCATTTCAGCCAATCCTGGTCGAAGGCAAAGCCATCCGTATTCATCCACTCGTTTGCGCGGCCTTCAACGCTGACTTTGACGGTGACCAGATGGCGGTGCATGTTCCGCTATCCTTCGAGGCACAGGCTGAGACCGCAATTTTGATGCTTGCAAGTCACAATATCTTGTCACCGGCCAACGGCAAGCCTCTCGCAATTCCAAGCCAGGATATGGTTATCGGATGTTATTATCTCACCAAAGCAAAAAAAGGTGATTTGGGCGAAGGTAAAGCTCTTAGCTCAAAGGATGAAGTGATTGTAGCATATAATAACAAATGTATAGGCCTGCATGCGCGTATCAACGTAATGATTGATGGTCAATTGGTGGAAACGACCACTGGCCGCGTGATCTTCAACCAATTTGTGCCAAAGGGCCAGGGATACATTAATGAGCTTCTCACGAAAAAAAGAATTGAAGAAGTCGTTGGGGAAACCTACCAAAAATTGGGGAATTATGAAACTGTTCAATTCCTGGATCGCCTGAAAGAAGTTGGCTTTTACTACGCCACTAAGTCATGTGTCTCGATTGGATTGGATGATGTTGAGATTCCGAAAGAAAAAGAAGAGATTATCCAGGCTGCCTATGCGCGCGTTGAAAAAATCCAACAGCGCTATGATAAGGGCGTAATTACCGACGGCGAACGCTACAATCAAATCATCGATATTTGGACCAATGCAACCAATGCAGTTGCCGAAGAGATGTTCGAACACCTGAGGGAGTCTTCCAATGGTTTTAACCCACTCTTCATGATGGCCGATTCAGGTGCGCGAGGCTCAAAGGAGCAGATCCGCCAGCTCGCAGGCATGCGTGGACTAATGGCAAAGCCGCAAAAGAAAATGACAGGTTCCATTGGAGAAATCATCGAATCCCCAATTACGGCCAACTTCAAGGAAGGCCTAACCGTCCTCGAGTATTTTATTTCAACACATGGCGCGAGAAAGGGTCTGGCCGATACCGCATTGAAGACAGCCGATGCCGGATATCTAACCCGGCGCCTCGTGGACGTGGCGCAAGACGTGACGATTACTATGGATGATTGCGGCACCATCCTGGGTCTCAAAATATCCGATCTGAAAGAGGGGGAGGAGATTATTGAACCGCTTCGCGACCGAATCCTCGGGAGAGTGGCAAATGAAGATGTCTATGATCCTGAAACAGGCGACACTTTGGTTGAAGCGGGCGTCTTGATTGATGAAGAAATTGCAGACCGAATTTCGGATGCCGGAATTGAATCTTTCTACATTCGCTCGGTTCTGACATGTGAGGCACGTCGCGGCGTCTGTACCATGTGTTACGGCAGAAATCTTGCTTCCAATGAGAACGTTCAAACCGGGGAAGCTGTCGGCATTATGGCGGCTCAAAGTATTGGGGAACCGGGAACGCAGCTTACATTGCGCACCTTTCATATTGGTGGAACTGCAAGCCGCATCGCTGCACAATCTCGCGCTGCAGCCAAGTCCGATGGAAGCGTTCAATTCGATAATTTGCGGCTGATTGATCAAGTGGATAATATAAAAATCACGCTTCGCCGGAATGGGCGAATCAAGATTGTAGATGAAAACAATCGTGTCACATCCCAGCTGATCGTTCCCTATGGCGCCAAGGTTCTGGCAGAAGATGGCCAGAAAGTTGCTCGCGGCGATGTGCTGTTTTCATGGGATCCGTATTCGGCTTCAATTCTCTCCAATCACAAGGGCAGGATTTTATTCCAAGATTTGATTGAGAAAGTCACCTACAAAGAAGAATTAGACGAAACTTCAGGCA
>JAUXJX010000340.1 GCA_030624545.1 Bacteroidota bacterium
GCATTTATGTACCTGTGGCGATGGCTGTGAGAGCATCGAAGGATGCGAACAAATCAAAATGAATAATTTTCTCCAAGTCTTACAATCAGACAGGATTCTATTATCGGATGGCTCAACTGGAGTGGAGTTGCAAAATAGGGGATTACCACCAGAAAAGAACCCAGCGGAATACAACATCAGCCATCCGCAGATTGTGCAGCAACTTCATAAAGAATATTTTGAAGCGGGCTCCGATATCGTAGAGACAAACACGTTCGGTGGGAACCGGATCAGTCTTGGGCACTATGATTTGCAGAACCGGGTGGGGGAGATTTCCACAAAATCGGCGGAGTTGGTTCGTGGAGTGTGTCCGCCGGACAGGTTTGTCGCTGGCTCTGTTGGACCAACCGGTGAAATCCTAGAACCACTCGGGACCATGACCACACAAGACTGCTATGATGTCTTCGCTGAACAGGTGGAAGCCTTGGCGCAAGCCGGAGTGGATGTGATTTTTGTGGAAACCATGATGGCAGCGGAGGAGGCGGAAATTGCGATTCAGGTTGTAAAGGAAAGAACCGAATTGCCGGTGGTAGCGACAATGACATTTGAGAAGGGCAATGTGGGATTGCGAACCCAGTGGGGAGTCGATATTGCCACCGCCGTAGCAAGGTTGTCCCAGGTCGGTGCCGATGTCATCGGCTCCAACTGCGGGCGCGGCTTTGATGAAATGATCGAGATCATTGAAGAGATGCGCCCCTTGACTACAAAGCCCATTATTGCTCAATCTAACGCCGGCATTCCCGAATCGGTTAACGGAGTGTCCGTCTATAAAGAAACACCCGAATGGATTGTTCCAAAAGCAGAAAAGCTACTGCAGCTAGGTGTGAATATTCTGGGTGGCTGCTGCGGTACCGGACCGAACCACATTCGAAAAATGCGGTCACTAGTGGATAAGTTCAATTGTTAAGACGCGGCCCGTTTTCGCCCTGAACCTAGCATTTTCAATTCAAGTATGGCACTGGCCATCTACCCATTCATGCTATCTCAATCCGAATCATATGCAACAAAAACTCGAACCTTAATGGGAGGGTCCAAAGATGAAAGGAGCAATCGTCATGTTTGGCAGTTTTCTTTTGATGGCGCTTTCAACGGACGCCAGTTTTGCACAGAAATCGTCATTTGATGGATTAGGTATGAACTTGGGAAATCTGTCACGTTTATCGCATGCAAAGACGCGTTCCATCAGTCCGGAGAATTTTGCCGGCGAGAAGGGCAAGGGGGGCATGTCGACAGACGGCCCTGCCGCCAATGCGGCCAGGGATTTGGGCCAAGGATGGAAAGTCTCGCCGTATATGCGGATTGAACCCAAAACCACCTTTGTCTTAGCCGAGATTGAGGGCCCCGGTGCAATTCAGCAAATCTGGATGACCCCGGCAGGAAATTGGCGCTATTCCATTCTTCGTATGTATTGGGATGGCGAAGAAAACCCGTCCGTGGAGGTCCCGGTAGGTGATTTCTTTGCAAATGGCTGGGGAAAGTATGCACACGTCAATTCACTTGCCGTGTGTGTCAATCCGGGCAGCGCGTTCAATTGCTATTGGGAGATGCCTTTCCGCAAATCCTGCAAAATCACCATGGAAAATCTGGATGATGAAAAAATGACTCTGTATTACCAGATCAATTATACGCTAACAGAGGTGCCGGATGATGCGGCTTATTTCCATGCCCAGTTCCGCCGCACGAATCCGGTGCCTTATAAGGAGGTCTATACGTTATTGGACGGCGTAAAAGGGTGGGGGCACTATGTCGGCACCTATATGTGTTGGGGATCGAATAATAGTGGCTGGTGGGGTGAAGGCGAGATCAAGTTTTACATGGACGGCGACAAAAAATTTCCCACGATTTGCGGCACCGGAACCGAAGATTATTTCTGCGGCTCTTATGGTTTTGTGGCTGACAACCAGTACAGAGAATACACCACTCCCTATGCCGGCATGCCTCAGGTAATCAAGCCGGATGGACTGTGGAATTCCCAACAACGTTTTGGACTTTACCGCTGGCATATCATGGATCCCGTCCGTTTTGAAGAGGATTTGAAGGTGACAATGCAGGCTCTTGGTTGGCGGTCCGGCGGCCGTTATCTACCATTGCAGGACGACATTTCTTCCGTGGCATTTTGGTACCAGACCGAGCCCCATGCGCCTTTCCCCAAATTACCGGGCAAGGATTATTTGGAGATTGACTGATCTTGCTTTCGCATGACGTCTAAGGCGTGAATGGCTTAAAATAGAAAGTCGTCGATTTGTGAGTTCCGGCGCTGAATTTGTCGTCTTAGGGCGGTAATTTGCGTTCGGCTTTATTTTGAGGGCAAATAGGGAAGATTCCCTTCTGCATCATACCGGCCATATTTCCGTCCCGCATCAATCATCGCCTTAAGATTTTCAAGCGGTGTATTGCCTCCAACCTGGTCTCCAGTGGAAAGAATGAAGCCTCCGCCGCGCCCGGCTGCCTGCAGAGTTTCCAGGACTTCCTCTTCCACATCCGCCGGCGTTTTGTGCAGGAGGTTCCCGGAGGTCAATAGATTTCCTTTCAGTGCGACCCGATGACCGAAACGCCTTTTGATGTCAGCGATATCGACGTCGCCGCCTGGTGGTTTTTCCAGGGGCTCGATGACATTGAAACTTGCCTCCGCCATATTCATTTCAACCACGAGTTTGGAGCGGCCGCAAGTGTGAAGGTGGACGATGCAGTTCCTCTCGTTGGCCAGTTTACAAATCTCAATGTTAAGGGGCAGCACATATTGGCGGTAAATGTCCGGGTTGATCAGACTCATAGATGAATTGGAACCTTGCACCAAAATCTCATCAACACCGGCGTTGATCAGTCCTTCAACGCGACTTAGGGTAAAGGCCGTGAAATACTCAAATATTTCGGTCATCATGTCGGGAGAATCATAGAAGTCGAAGATCATCTTGTCAGACTGGCCGTCTCGCACGCCGTCCCAGAAATCAATAAATGTGTGAACTTGAAGTGCATAGACGGCACATTCACCGACTTTGTCTTGGTCGTAACACTTCGTGTCCCAATGCCAGTCCTCACCCATGAGCCAGCGCAGGCGCGGCCAGTCCCTGGTGATATCTTTGATCAGGTTGCTTACGTCCCATGGCGGGGTCGAGCGAAACACTTTAATTGTTGTTTCGAGGTCGCCCAACGGGGTCGTCACAATAAGCTGTTCCTGCGCCTCGTCGTCATTCACCTGGCGAACATCACGATTCACCAACTCAGACGGGACAAAAAACGTGTCGTAACCGAGTCCCCTGACGAGCTCTGCGTCGAGCGGGAATTCCCCATTGCCGCCCAGAACGTGACCGTAAAGATACCAGCCATCCATTTCGAGAGCTTTGATCGTATCCAGGTACGCTTCACCAAGGGATGGATTGTCGTGCAGGTAAATCTCCCAGAAAGGTCTTCCGGTCAGGCGGGCCGGAATCATATTGGATATGTCTGGGCATACCGGCACTCGGTCAGGGATTTCATTCCGCATGGCAGTGAGCATGCGTTGGCGTGGAGTAGGTTGCTGCATTACCATAATCCGGAATAATGATTCTTATCTAACCACGGACTGACACGGATTCGCTTTTGTATGGTTTTTAGGTCGAATCTTTTAATATTTTACACACTCTCAAAGCACTCGGGAACGACAATCCGATATAGCCCGCAGCAAGCGGGTGTTGTTCGGTGTTTAATGCGTCATCAACAATACA
>JAUXJX010000036.1 GCA_030624545.1 Bacteroidota bacterium
TGCAGATTGGTCCAGGAGGACGAAGACTTCGAGCATAAATTTTTCGTGGCATTTTACCATTTTGAGTCGGCAGAGGAGTCGGAACCCGACTTCTCCAAGCGCAATAAGGAATTGGTGGCGCTTATGGAGGTTGGACAAACCATTGCCTCCGCACTCAACTTCGATGAAATCCTGGACTTGACCATGCTCAAGCTGGCTTCAGTTTGCAATGCACGGTATGTATCTCTCTTTCTGAAGGATGATGATGGTTCGCTGCGGATGCATAAGGCGCACAAGAATCCACCCGAAGAGGTGTCTATCTTCGATCAGCCGTGGCGCATCGGAATTGAAGAAGGCCCGTATGAAAATGTGGATGAGCAGAACAGAATTCTCCAGGTAGAGAACGTCTTTACAGATGATAGCTTTCAGCAGTGGCGTCCAATTGCCGAGCGAATTGGCTTTGGGGCTATTCTTTCTGTGGCGATGATTCCACGCAAGACTTCACTCGGCGTATTTAATGTGTATTACGAAAAGCCCAAGAAGTTTACTGAAGAAGAGATCAATTTTCTTCGCACGGCGGTAACCTATCTTTCTATCTCCATCGAGAATGCCCGTCTATACAAAGAGTACCAGGATAAGGCTGATCAGATATCCGCCATAAACGAAATCACCAACTCCATCAATTCCAGCCTTGAGCTCGAAGAGGTCATTAAGACAGTGGCCCTGGAAGTAAAGAAGATCATAGAATATGATTACATTTCGATCTCTCTGTTTGATGAAGACTCTGCCGGCTTGAATCTGTATTCGCTAGGCTCCGAAAATCTCGGGTCAAAGCTAGGGGAAGACACGTGGCGCCGTTTGGATGATTTTGCGCTTGGTTGGCTTTGCACGGGTGTGAAGACCGAGAAAGCGGATGCAAGCGCCGGTGGAGAATTGGCTTCGGATTATGAGGCCAAATCTACCATTGAAAAAGAACTGCAGTCTAAGATGAATGTCCTTCTTCTCTCAAAGGACAAATACTTGGGCACTTTCAGTATCGGCAAAATGGAACGGTATACATACACGAACACACACCAGACCTTGTTTAAGCAGATTGCCGGACAGGTTGCCACCGCCCTGGAGAATGCCAAGCTGTATCAGGAAGCGAAGCGTCGCCTCACCGAAATCTCCGCCCTGGCGGATGTGAGCACGACCATTACCTCCAGTTTGAATATTCGCGAGGTACTGGATCTGATCGTGAAGGCCGCGGCCAAAGCGATGCATGCCAAGATCTGCATGATATGGTTTGTTGGCGACACATTACACCCGAGCCGCTATTCAAACGATACCGATGATTCTTTCTCAGAATTGGAAAAAGCCTTTCGGGATAAGGTGGAGCGGGTTGCCAGGGAAAAAGAGCCCTTGATTATTGATGATTTGAGGCAAGAAGATCTCCCTGACAAGGATGTTCCTGATTTCATGGTTCCCAATGTGCTGCGATCCTATTTGGGCGTTCCGGTCATTTCCCGAGAAAAAACCATCGCCGTCTTGAGTGTCTATAAAGAAGATTCTCATCACTTTGATGAAAGAGAGGTCAAGTTACTTGGCACAATTGCAAATCACGCGGCAATTGCGATTGATAATGCGAGGCTTTACGAACGAGAGAGGCGTCGTGCCGCTCAACTAGCGATGGTAAATGAAGTTGGTAAACAGATTACCACAACTTTGGATTTGGACAGGCTTCTGGACATCGTAACCAATTCAATTCGGGAAATATTCAGCTATTATCATGTTTCGATTTACCTTGTCGATTCTGAAACTCAACTCACCAAATTGCAGTCTCAGGCAGGAAAGGGATCGTTTGCACTTGAAATCGACTTGGGCCAGCAAGGTGAGGACAATCCGATCAGCCGCGCTATTCGTTCCGGGGACACCATATTAATCCCGGACCTCAGCCAGGAATCAGAATTTGAGCGGGGCAAGTCCTTGGAGGGTTCGTTACTCGGTATGCCGTTGCGGGTGGCGGATCGGGTTAACGGATGTCTCGTCTTACATTCCGAGCGAAAGAACGCCATAGACAAACGCGATCTCCATGCGTTTCAAGCCCTTGCCAGCCAGGTCGCCAGCGCAATAGAAAATGCCCGTCTATTTGAGGAAACGAAGACAAATTCCGAGAAATTGTCACGGGTAAATGAAGAGCTTGAGAATTTCGTTTCCACGGTTTCTCACGACTTGAAAACCACGATCGTTTCTGTTCTTGGATTTACAACTTTACTGCTTAATGAATTATGCGATGATCTAAGTCCTGAAGGGGCACATTATCTCCAAAGAATTCATACGAATATCACCCAGATGGAACGGCTCATAAAAGATCTTTTGGAGCTCTCTCGCATTGGACACGTGGTAACGCCTTTTGAGCTGGTGGATATCAACGAGATTGTCACCATAGCGGCAGCGAACCTTCATTATCAAGCACAAGAGAAGAACATAAAAATTCAATACCCCGAAGATTTTCCCAAGGTGAATTGTGATAGGACTCGGATCTTGCAGGTGTTTACAAATTTGATCGACAATGCCGTCAAATATACAGACAAACCCGAAGAGCCGCTAGTGAAAATCGGTCACAAGAGAGACGATGACAATTTTATTTTCTTTGTGCAAGACAATGGGATCGGGATTGCTAAAGAATATCACGATAGAGTTTTCGAATTATTTCAATCTCTCAGTGAGATCAAAGATGTTGAGGGAACGGGCGTCGGGCTAACCATTGTGAAAAGGATCGTTGAAAATCATAATGGACGAGTATGGGTCAAATCCAAGAAAGGGAAGGGGGCAACGTTCTATTTTTCCATTCCCATGGAGTGATGCGATTAGCGAATTTGTGATTCTTATTGACGGAAGGTATTTTTCTAAATGTCATATCAAATCCTATTTGTAGAAGATAGCGTCGATCAAGCCGAGCTGATTCGAATTACTTTTTCTAAACACCACGAAAAATTCTACTCTTCTTTTTCTTCCTCCGGGCAGGATTGCATCAACAAATGTAAGGAGAATGTTTACGATGCAATCATCATGGATTATAGGCTTCCCGGCATGACCGGTGTTGAGGTGCTGGATGAGCTTCGGCGCCTTAACATAGGTTTCCCGGTCGTTATCATCACGGCGCAGGGAGATGAAAAAGTGGCGGTGGAAGCGATGAAAAGCGGTGCGTCGGATTATGTTGTAAAGGAGAAAAATTATCTCTCCACCCTACCTCGAGTTATTGAGTCGGTGATCGAAAAGGAGAAATTGCAGCGGAAGTTACGCGTAAAGGATGAGTTTTTGGGAAGCATCGTTCAAAAAGCGAATGATCTTATTTTTTCTCTTGATCATGAGTTGACCTTTCAATTTGTCAATCCCCAGATTTCAAGACTCGGTTTTACTGAGGAAGAGATTCTTGGTCAGCCATTCTTCGTAATTCTTTCGGACCGTCACGACCCGGAAACTGTTCGGCAATGCTTGCTGAATCCGGATGAAAGTAACTATGAGTTTGAGTTCAAACATAAGGACGGAAACGTTCTTAGTTTCGTTCTTTCTTTCTCTATTCTGTCTGAAAAGCAGGGCAGCGACTCCCGAATCATCGGGACCGCGAAAGACATGACCGAAACACTCCATCTGCACCAGCAAATAAGGGAGAGCAAAAACAAACTTCAGGCATTATTCGATGGCATTACCGATCACATGCTTGTACTGGATCGCGACAAAACTGTGATCATGGCGAATGAAAAAGTTGCCAGCTTGCTAAACACAACGCCAGACAAGGTGGTAGGAATGAACAGCGGCCAGCTTTCTTCCAGGGGTGTTCCTATCGACGATGAGGTTGTTGAAAGAACCTGGCAGAGCCAAAGGCCGGAGTATGCGGAGATTACCAGGGAGGATAAAGTTTTCCAGGTTCGAACTTTTCCCATGTCTAATTTGGAAGGGGAGTTGGAACATGTTATCGAATATTGTCGCGACGTCACAGATCAGAAAAAAATTGAACGTGAATTGATCCACTCGGAGAAACTGGCGACGGTTGGTCTCCTCGCCTCCGGGGTGGCTCATGAATTGAGGAATCCGCTTAACATAATCGAAACGGCACGTTATTATATTAAAGATGCCTTGCCCGATCCTGATCACGTTGTAGCTCCCAAGCTGGACATCATCAGGCGTAACGTAAAGAGAGCTTCAAATATCATCAACAATCTCCTGGAATTTTCACGCCATTCGCCCAAAGATCGTGAAAAAATCAATGTCAATCTTGCCCTCGATAAGACGCTATCGCTAATCGAAAAAGATTTGTATTCTCAAAACATAAAGGTGACGAAGCGCTATCAGGAACTTCCCTCTGCTTGTCTGGGGCTCGATTCTTTGAAGCAGGTGTTCTTGAATATTATCATCAATGCCATCCAGGCCATGCCCGCCGGAGGGGAACTAAGAATTGAAACTAAAATCGATAATGAACGGATCCTTGTGAATATTGCTGATACCGGGCATGGCATACCCGGGGACCAAATCAGCAATATCTTTACGCCATTTTATACCACGAAGGAGATCGGAGAAGGCACCGGACTCGGAATGTATGTTTCCCATTCAATTATTAAAAGAGAAGGCGGCGATATTTTGGTGGATAGCCACGAAGGTGAGGGTACTGAATTTACCGTGTTATTGCCTATGAATTGAACCGCGTGAAGGGAAAAGTGATTATACCATAAGGAACTTGTAATGTGGGCGGGAAAACCCCTACTGTCCTCATCGTTGATGACGAAATTGAGATCTTATCAATCCTCAAAGAACTTCTGCAAAAGCGTGGTTACAGGGTTACCACCACTGGTCGTGGTGACAAAGCCCTTGACCTTGCCAAACAGAATCAATATTCAATAATTCTGGCGGACTTAAAGATGCCCGGCTTCGACGGGTTCAGACTTCTTGAGGCCTTGCAGGGATTCAAACCGAATGCAAGAATCATCGTTATGTCCGGCTATGGGGAGCAGGCGTCGCAAGAATTGGAAAGATTTGGCATTAGGAATTACTTCGCCAAACCTCTTGACTTTGACTCCCTCCTTAGGACAATGAATGAACTGATTTTGCAGTAGATCCACGATTGTCCGCTCCCTCCCGTCCGAACGTCATCAGCTTTTTTTGCTACGCCAACATTCCGGGCAAAGCTTGATTCAGTCCTTTGTTTTGGCTCGCTTCTGTTTTGTAGTACAGATTATTGAATTGTAACTTTTTGATTGACATGCTACTGAATAATCATTAACTTTATGCCATTGTTAGCATTCGACAAATGACGGAGAACTAGTGGACTTAGCCCGGATTGTTGGACCTGTCCGATCCGACCTCAACATCTTCGAAGACAAATTCTTACGCACCCTGGAAACGAAAGTCGAGCTGTTAAACACGGTAATTCGTTATGTTGCCAGGCATAAGGGAAAGCGTCTGCGCCCCGGTCTGTTTTTCTTAATTGCCCGATTGCGTGGAAATATGGATGAACAGGGCTATGAGGCTGCCCTGATTATTGAATTGATTCATACCGCAACCCTAATCCATGATGACGTAGTTGACCAGTCTGAGATGCGTCGCGGCACGGCGAGCGTACACTCGGTATGGAACAACAAGATTGCGGTCCTGGTCGGAGATTTTCTATTCGCGCAGGCACTCAATAAGATGATGGACTTGGAGTCACCCGCGATCAATCGCGTCCTCGCAAAAGTCACTACCAGGATGAGCGAAGGAGAACTGCTTCAGGTTCAGCAAAGCCAAAGTCTTCATATTGAAGAAGACGTTTACTTTCGAATGATCTCTGACAAGACAGCCTCCCTGATTTCCGCGTCTTGCCAGATTGGTTCGATTGTCGGATCGAAATATGACGGCAATGACGGCGATCAGTTTTGGCGTTTTGGAAATTATCTGGGCTCCGCTTTCCAAATCCAGGATGATCTGCTGGACTATATCGGCGATGAAGAGATTACAGGTAAACCTGCTGGAAACGATCTTAAACAGAACAAGGTTACACTACCCCTCATCTATGCACTCAGCAGGAATGGCAGGACTGATCCTCAGAAACTGCGTGAGCTCGTCTCTCACGCAAAGTCCCCGAAACAATTACGGGAGATTCGCGATCTTGTCATCGATTCCGGGGGCGTAGATTATGCCAGAGAGAGGGCAAATGATTTTATCGAAAAGGCAATGGACATACTGGCGTCCTTTGCCGACAGCGAGTATAAGCGCTCCCTCGAAGAAATGGGACAGTACGTAGCTATTCGCAGCAGTTGAATCCTGTCGAATTTACCTAGCGCACAGCAGTTTTCTCATTCCTTTATGCCTAAATCACAAGAATCTCGTATTAAGGACAATATTTGCCCTTATTTGCCGTCCTGTGGATTGGGTTCTTGCGAATCTCGGCAAAACAGATTATGTAGAAATAATCTCTGCCTGTCGATGATTCTATGTAGGAGAGTCTTGTATTAGAACCGATTAAAGGAGCATCTTCGATGCCAAGGACCTTAGTAACAGGCGGCGCCGGATTTTTGGGATCCAGTCTTTGTGAAGACCTGCGTAAGAGGGATCACGAAGTGATTTGCATGGATAACCTTTCAACCGGCGACATCCGGAACATAGAGCATCTTCAGGGTGAAGGTTTTAGTTTCATCAAACACGATGTCACGGAATATATTTTTCTGGCGGGTTCCATTGATTACATCCTCCATTTTGCCTCCCCGGCCAGTCCGCTGGACTATTTGCAGCTGCCCATACAAACTTTGAAAGTTGGCGCATTGGGAACCCACAAGGCGCTTGGATTGGCAAAGGAAAAGAAAGCGACTTTTTTGCTCGCTTCCACTTCAGAAGTATATGGCGACCCGCTGATCCACCCGCAGAGGGAGGATTATTGGGGAAACGTGAATCCGATTGGACCGCGGGGGGTCTATGAGGAGGCCAAGCGCTTCGCCGAGGCCTTGACGATGGCGTATCATCGCTATCATGGAGTTGATACCAAGATTGTACGAATTTTTAACACCTTCGGTCCGCGTATGAGAATTGGAGACGGCAGGGCAATTCCTGCGTTTATTCCCCAGTCACTGGCCAATGAGCCGCTCACCGTATTCGGTGATGGCAACCAGACAAGAAGCTTTTGCTATGTTGATGACCTGATCGAGGGAATATATCGCCTCCTCATGTCTGATCAAAACGATCCGGTTAACATCGGCAATCCTCACGAGATGACTATTCTGGAAATGGGTCAGTTGATCATTCAACTAACTGGAAGCAGCAGCAAAATCATTCACGATCCGCTTCCGGTTGATGACCCCAAAGTCCGCCAGCCCGACATTTCTCTTGCCAAGGGAATATTAGGCTGGGAACCGAAGTTTTCTGTGGAAGAGGGACTAAAACTCACCATAAAGTGGTTTGAATCCATACAAAATTCATCCTAGGCGACACCACTTCATGAATGAATCCGACAGGGTTCTATTTATTCGATTCAGCGCCATCGGCGACATCCTGCTAATTACGCCTCTACTTCGTCTGTTTCATCATCATTATCCGCATGTACAAATCGACGTATTGACCAAGAAGAACTTCACGAGTCTATTGCAATACCATCCTTTTATTCGAAACATCATTGCGATTCCACAATCGCCCTCTTTCGCCGAAATCAAATCAGTTGCAAACGAAATTCGTAGCCAGGAATATAGCAGAATCTTTGATCTGCAAAAGCATTGGCGTTCCTATTTAATTACTCTCCTTTCCGGAGCCGGCAGGACCTCTCGCTATAAGAAATACGCAATTCGGCGATTCTTTCTGGTTCACCTAAGACTCAATTTTTATCCGAAGAGGCCTGCACCAGTTCCCAGGCGCTACTTTGAAGCGTTTCGAGAGCTTCCGATTGACTGGAAGCCCCAACCCCTGGAGCTGTATATTCCCGACGAGACAAAAGCAAGAATTGAAAGCAAATGGCCATTTGATAAGCGCGAACTGACCATTGCAATCGCTCCCGGAGCAGGACGAAAAACCAAGCGATGGCCGGTGGATCACTTCATCGAATTGATTAGCCTGCTGCAAGACCAGTATGGAGCGAAAATAATTCTCGTTGGGGGAGATCGAGATAAGCCCATCTGCCAGGAGATCGAAGGCCAGGTTGCGGAGGGTTTGATTGAATGGTGTGGGCAGACTTCGTTGCTTGAGACCGCGGAGATTCTGAAGAGATGCGACCTCGTCATAACTCACGATACTGGGGTCATGCACATGGCGGCCGCCGCGAAGCAAAGGCTTATTGCCATCTTCGGGCCAACCGTAGAAGAATTTGGTTTTTTCCCGTTTATGGTGGAGAATCGTGTCATCGAACACCACAATCTATCATGCAGGCCGTGTTCATATCACGGAACGGATACCTGTCCGAAGGGGCACTTTCGCTGTATGAATGAGATAGAGCCAATCAAGGTGATCGAGGCGGCCTCAGAATTCCTCGACTCACACAGTAAAGTCCGGCAGGCAAGATTGATTCACTGAAAAGTTGCCAATAGTGAGGGTGGCCTCCCTCCGTGATTTCTATTAGACAAGGAGGATAAGGGTCATGTCTCGGACAAAAAGATGAAGATCTTTTGGTATTTTCTATACAATCTACTGGTCATTCCGGTTTTTTTGATCGGCGGTCACATAGCCGGTTTGTTCAATCGCAAAGCTCATGCTGGGCTTGCAGGCCGAAGGCGAATACTGCCGGATGTAGAACAGTTTATGAACGGAAGGAACCGGAACCAGAAATGTATTCTCTTCCACTGTGCCTCTATGGGGGAGTATGAACAAATTCGACCGGTACTGAGGGAAATTTCGCAACGCGAGCCCGACATAGTGAGGATTGTGAGTTTTTTCTCATCGTCAGGCTACGATAACGTGGTGGACAATCCTGACGTAGACCTGAAAACATATTTGCCCCTGGACACGCCTGGGAAGGTTAGGCATTTCTTAAATTGCCTAAGACCGGATGCAGTGGTTATCTCCAAACATGACGTTTGGCCGAATCTTGTCTGGGCGTTGGCAAGCCGGCAAATTCCGTCTCTGCTCGTGAATGGCACCATGCCCATCGATTCGGTTCGAGCGAAGCCGGTTTTGCGAAATTTCTTCAGATCCTCGTTTGTTGACCTCAGTTTCGTCGCGCCCGCAAGCGAACAAGATATGAAAGGCTTCCGGAAGATTCTTCCCGCTTGCCCCAATATGGAGGTTCTCGGCGACACGCGATACGACCAAGTTTTGATTCGCGCCGGGGAAAGCAAGGACATGACCACGATCCTGGAGAATCTTCCTCCCGATAAAAAAACGTTCGTTGCAGGAAGCACCTGGCCTTCGGATGAAGAGCACCTTCTGCCGGCAATCATCAGGCTATTGCAGAAAATGCCCGAGTTCTTTGCAATCATTATTCCTCATGAGTTGAATGAAGCCCATATAGAAGATCTGATTGATTCTTTCGAATCCTCCGCTATTGGTGCCACCCTTTATTCAAAGCTGGAATCGGGAGGAAACCTGTTGGATTACCGGGTGTTGATCATTAACAGGATCGGCATACTTGCCAATCTGTATGGGTATGGCCAGGTGGCGTACGTAGGAGGTAGTTTTGGCCCCGGCGTTCACAATGTTATGGAACCTGCTGCCTATGGCATTCCGGTTCTATTTGGGCCCAGAATACTGAATTCACCGGAAGCCAGGGCGCTGCAAGAATGTGGGGCAGGTTTTCTCGTGGAAGATTCTCAAGACGTCTACCGGCAGTTAGAGCGACTTTTTGCAGACGAGCCCGCACGCCAAGAAGCAGGGAGAAGCGCAAAGGCATTTATCGATGAAAACAGCGGCGCCACGGAGAGGATTACAGGCAAGATCTTGAGTTACGTTTAA
>JAUXJX010000378.1 GCA_030624545.1 Bacteroidota bacterium
CCCCTCCTCCACAACCACCAGTTCGAGTCCCTTCTCGTCGGGAACGCGCAACCGGGAGTTCGACACCAGCGTTACCCTGAGCTTGTGGCGCCTGGCGACCCGGTAGACCTCCTGCTTCACCGGACAGGCGTCCGCGTCAATGAAGATGCGTAACAGCTATCAACTCCGATCCACTGAATCCAACCCCGAAACCGTTAGAGGTGACTCTAGTCATTGCTTGAGAATTGGCCTGTTGTTTCTGAAGAACTGTTTCAATTGACGGCCCACTACTTATAAGTTTTATCAAAGCAAATCGTTTGTGATCATTTGTACTGTCAAAAGCACCGCAAATCTCAAACTGACTTGGAGCCTCTTTACTTTTGGATTGCCAATCTCACGGGGTAAAGCGAGAGATGATTCTGTTGCCACAGTCGGTTCCGGCAGGTAGCTAACAGACTCCGGCAACTGATTGGTGTCTATGGTGGAAAGTTAGCTTACTGGACAGGGAAAATCAAGGAGAATCTTCTCAAATCGGGCGGGCCCGGTATGCATTGCCCCACCCCGGATGCATGACTGGGAGCCATGCAAGGCGGCTGCCCACCCATTACCGCGACGGGTCTGAATCATTCGCCTTCGCAAAAAAGCGAAAGATCACGCTTTTGGCTCAGAATCCCTTCTCAACAATTCGGTGCTCTTTTTCGGTGTCCTTCGGTGTTTTATTAAGCTCTTTAGCCACAGAATCGCACAGAACCGCTCAAAAAAATTCCGTGTGTTTCCTTGTGGTTCCGTGGCTTTTTCAGTCTTTATTACTCCATTCCGTAAAGCTCCTTCGCCGCCGCTTCGTACTCATCCCCCTCCCGCCACAGCGGCCGCACTTCCATATCTGCGATCAACCGCGCAGCGTGGGCGTATGCTTTACTGAAATTGAGAAGGTAGCCGTAATTGAAATTCTCGTCAGCTTCGTCCTGGGGTCGATGATAGTAATTGGTAATCCCGGGGCCCCATTCCCTAAAACCCGGCGAAAAAGTTGGGGCAGGCACACCCTTCCTGACAAATGCTACGTTATCCGACCGATTGAAGAGATTTTGATCTGGAACAGGATCCGGAATGGCTTCCAGTCCGTAACGCGCACATCCTGCCATAATGGCCTCCCCTGCCGTGGTTCTTTCCAAACCGACTACGGTAACTACGGAGGAATCATCTACTCCCCCCGTATCCGTGTTCAAACCAAATATTATCTGATTGAGAGGAATGATCGGATTGTCGACGTAGTATCTACTGCCAAGCAGTCCAACTTCTTCCCCGGTTACGGCCAGAAACAGCACCGACCGCTTCGGCGGATGGGCGCCCAGTGCTTTTGCTGCGCTGATCAAAGCGACCGTTCCCATGCCGTTGTCGCGGGCTCCGTTGAAGATGGAATCTGCGTCGGCCTGGTTTCTCGATGGCCTGACGCCCAAATGATCGTAATGGGCCATGAGAAGCACATATTCATCACGGTACTCCGGATCGCTGCCCTGGATCAATCCCACAACATTTCTTGAGGAAACTGATTCCACCGGGCGTCCTGAGGTGGTCAAAAAGGCCGAACTACTTTCTACGCTGTCCGCTTTTGCGGCATACATGCTGTCAGGATCATTCACAAGGAAATGTGCTATGCCTTGACCGCCGGAGCTATCGTCACTGGCTTCGACAATGCTGAGTCGGTCTCGGCTCAAAAAACCCACCAAACCTCGCCATGGGAATTGACCTTTGTAGAGTTCTATGAGTGCGACAGCGCCATTTTTAGCGGCAAATTCTCTCTTTGTGGATGAAGCACTGAACGCGGACGGACCAAATCGCCGGCCAGGCATACCCAACTTTGCCAGGACAATTTTCCCCGTGACATCTTTGCCCGCATAGTCATCATGGCCGGATTCGGAATCCTGCCAGCCATAGCCCAAATAGACGACAGGAGCTTCCACAGTCGCAGCATCACCGGATAATAACACCATATCTATTTCATTTTTCAAGGTATCGGAAAAAAGCGTCAATTGGGCTTCGAACGCCGGCGAACGCCTTTCCAGGGCCACCGATTGGAAATAGTCGGTCGCCCCTTCCGGCGATTTGAGGCCGTTGGCACGAAATTGCTCCGCAATGTATCTGGCGGCGACGTCATTCTCCGGCGTACCAGTCCCCCTACCCTTCAGTTCATCGGAGGCCAGAAACTTGATGTGGGCAGTCACCTCCGAAAGCGTCAGGTTTTCTTCGGGGTATGCTGGCGTAGAATTGTCCTGAGCCCCAAGTCCTGACGTGAATCCGAAAAGCAAAATCAGATTAAGCAAGTAAATCTTCATATCAACTCCTTATTCATTACTCCTTCAGAACAAAAAACCACGGATGTCACGGATTTTCACAGATGATCGTAGATGTTAATCCGTGCCCATTCGTGACATCCGTGGTTAAGTCTCTTCGTCTCGATCTCTATAATCGCTGCCACAAACCCAAATTTTCAAGGCGTGTTGCCTTCGCTATTCGCGCTTTCTGCGACCGGTTCCCGCTCGAGAAACTCCAATATCGCTTTCATCACCGCAATTCTGTCGCTTTCCGCGATGATCGTTTCAAACGGAAAACCGAAGACGACGACACCGTATTGGCCCTTAAAGGCAGTGGCGGCGCTAAAATGATTTTCTCTATAGCGAAGAATCGTCCTGGCGCCTTCGAACGGATCGATTGCGTCCGGGGCTTCCACTTCGTAAATCTTGGGATCATACCCGGTATTGAAGACGAAAGATGCTCCAGCTACCATAAATAGTGAATCCGGGGTAAAGACGCCGCCTGAGCGGGCCGCATGATTTGTTTGCCACTGGATCTTCAGTACATTCCGGCCAAACTGAACATCAGGATGTTCCTCAGGCTTATTTTCGAATAGGTCAGTCCCAACATATGCCCCTGAAACAAACAGATTGCCACCGGAATCGAGGTATCTCACAGTCTGCTTCTTGAGCTCTTCAGGGAAAGCAGTGAATTGGACGCCCAGAAGGGAATCCGTGTAGGCCTTGGGCCACGGCGTCTGTTTTTCCTCTCCGAGAATCAAATCGACAAAATGAAATTGTGTGATATCGATCAGACTATCCATGATCGCCTCATCGCTGGCGGACACAAAGGAGCGACCGTTTGCCAGGAGGGATTTGCCGTGCAGCAAAGGAAAGTCAAAGGTGTTCCCGGGAATAATCCTTGTCTCGAAGTCGGCATAGCTGGCGCCGTGCCCTGGAGCGTCATTGGTTCGAAATCCGGATTCCGGCAAAAAATCAAATTGTCTGCCGGTAAAATTGAAGTCAAATCGATCAGCCACCCCCTTGTCCAGATCGAGAAAAGCCATCATTCCCGGAGTCTCAAGAGCAGCCGGGCCGCAGATGCGGTCAAAGCCGTTAATGATCAAGGCAGGCTCGGCTTCATTTCCAGTCCAGCAAACAGACAGTATTTCCGAAGGAAAACTCTCCCCGCCGCGATTCAATGCCGATACCTGAAAACTGA